>CAYYHN010000393.1:0-4986 GCA_964471245.1 uncultured Rhodothermaceae bacterium
CTCCGCACGCAGGGCATTGGCAGCATCGAGGATGAGCGGCACTTCACTGCCGGACGCCATCAGGATGACGTCGGGAGTGGCGCTGTCGTCGGAGAGGACGTAGGCGCCGTTGGCAGCGTTGGCGGCAGGCGCACATTCCGTGCGGTCAAGGGTTGGGAGCTTCTGGCGCGTCAGGGCAAGAGCCGTAGGACCCGTAGTATTAAGAAGCGCTGACCGCCATGCTTCGGCTGTCTCGTTGGCATCGCCGGGGCGGATGTACGTGAGGTTTGGGATAGCACGGAGGGCCATGTGGTGCTCGACAGGTTGGTGCGTCGGGCCATCTTCACCGAGGCCAATGGAATCGTGTGTAAGCACATAAATGACAGGCTGCCCCATCAGTGCACTCAAGCGCATCGACGGGCGCAAGTAGTCGCTGAAAATGAGAAACGTGCCGCCGTAGGGCCGGATGCCACCATGGAGTACCATGCCGTTCATGGCTGCTGCCATCCCATGCTCGCGTACGCCAAAACGGAAGTATTTCCCCGTCGGGTTGTCTTTCTGGAAGTCGGTGCGACCTTTGATGTCGGTTTTGTTCGAGCCCGTCAGGTCGGCAGAGCCACCGATAAGGTTATCGAGATGTGGACCGAGCGCCGCTAAGACCTTCCCACTCGATGCCCGCGTGGCGAGGCCGGGTCCCGCTTCAAACGTGGGCAGCGCATTTTCCCAGCCTTCTTCGAGGTCGCCTGCCATCCACGTGGTGAACTGGGCAGCGAGGCCGGGGTACGCTTCGGCGTAGCGAGCGAACAGGTCGTTCCATGCCGCTTGCGCGGCCGTGCCACGCTCGGTAGCATTCATGTGCCCAGCCACGTCATCGGGGACGAGGAACGTGGGTTCTTCGGGCCAGCCCAGCGCCTGCTTCGTCAACGAAATCTCGTCGGGACCGAGGGGCGAGCCATGCGCCTTTGGGGTGTCCTGCTTGTTCGGGCTGCCGTAGCCAATGATCGTCCGCACGGCAATGAGCGAGGGACGCGGGTCCGCTTTGGCTGCGCGTAGGGCAGCATCCATCGCAGCCATGTCATTACCATCGGCAATGCGCGTGGTGTGCCAGCCGTATGCATCGAAGCGCTTAAGCACATCCTCGGTGAAGGCGATATCGGTGCGGCCGTCGATGGTGATCTCGTTGTCGTCGTAGAAGTAGATTAGCTTGCCCAAACCGAGGTGCCCAGCCATGGAGGCGGCCTCGTGGGAGATGCCCTCCATCAAGTCGCCATCCGAAACGATGCCGTAGGTGTAGTGATCGACTATCGAGTAGCCATCGCGGTTGAAGTACGCCGCGAGATACTTCTCCGCAATCGCCATCCCAACGCCGTTGCCGACGCCTTGGCCCAGCGGCCCTGTAGTCGTCTCTATCCCTTCCGTGACGAAGTTTTCGGGATGCCCGGGCGTCTTGCTTTTCCACTGCCGAAACGACTGGATCTCCTCCATCGTCATCTGCGGATAGCCTGCAAGGTGGAGCAGTGCGTAGATCAGCATAGAACCGTGGCCTGCCGAAAGCACGAAGCGATCACGATCCGGCCATGAGGGGTCGGCCGGGTTATGCTTCAGGTGGTACTGCCACAGCAGGTACGCCATCGGGGCGGTGCCCATCGGCATGCCAGGGTGGCCGCTGTTGGCTTTCTGCACCGCATCGACAGCGAGGAAGCGAATGGTGTTGACGCTGAGTTGATCGAGATCGGTGGCCGCAAAAGGGGCCGGGTGGGCATCGGCAGACATGGTCACTACAAGCCTGAACTGGTACAACGAGACACGATTGCCCTAGATGGGCAAAGCGGGCGCAACATACGGCGTGCCCCCGCCTGCTCCAAATTAATTGAAGCGGTTTTCTGTTGTGTCTTTTGGCTTCGTTGTTACAGGATAGATCTAATGCCCCTAACTGATGCTGTCGACATAGCCTTTCACGTCATCGGCACGCTGCTTCAGCAGGTCGAGCAGTTGCTCTGGCGACGTGTAGCCGACGATGCCAGTGGTGATAAGTTGTGCCCAGATCGGATCAGCGGAGCATTCGGCCCACGTTTTCTGATGATTGAGCGCAAAACCTAGGGCGTTGGCAGCTTTGTTTGCGGCAGAAACCACCTGTATGGTCTGCCGTAGCGGCGCGGCCTCTTCCACTTGGTCACATCGATGATGAAAAGCAATAGCCATCGACAGCGCCTCAGGAAAGCCAAGGCGACGACTCAGGTAGACCCCCGCCTCGGCGTGATCGTACCCAAACACAAGGCGTTCCTGCTTAAGAATATCGGCATCACTACCCGAGATACGACGCTGGAAGAACGAGGGCGCGAGGTGCGGATGGTTGTAGAGCAAGATGACCTTACCAAAGTCATGGAGTAAGGCCGCCGTGAACACTTCGCCCTCTAGCTCTTGGCACCGCATAGCGTCGTCGGGACGACCGGGGTCGTGGCTTAGGATCAGGCGACCGATGTACGCAGTTGCCACGCTGTGCCGCACAAGGTTGAGAAAAGGCGCAGTAGTCCGCTCGTCCAAGCGGTTCTCTACGTCTTGCATCGCCATACCCATGACGATGCCCGTCACTGACACGGTTCCCAGAACGATGACAGCCCGCTGCACACTCGTCACGTTGCTACGCTGGCCGTAGTAGGCCGAGTTGACGACACGTAGCAACCGGGCCGTCACCCCCGGATCGTGCTGCACCATTTCGATGACCTGACGAATCTCGGGGCCTTGCGGCTGATTCATCAGTTCGACAGCTTCGAGGAGGGTCTTGGGCAGGGGAGGACAATCGAGTTCTAGTTCGCCCAACGTGGCTTTCACGCGGTACTTCGCTTGCATGGAAGGCCTTCAACTACGGATTCACAGGATGTACGGCACACTACGCGGTGGGGTAGCTTGCTGTAGTATCGGCGTGCTTTCGCGAATCTGTAGCCAGCTCTCGGGCTTATTTCAAGCGTTCGGCCAACGTTTTTTCCACAAGCGCGACAGGCATGCTTGCTCCAGTCCACTGGTTCCACGCCGCGGCCGCCTGCCCCACGAGCATCGGCAAACCACCAAGAACACGGGCACCTTGGGCTTCGGCGTCGCGCATGAGTTGCGTGGGGTCGGGGTTGTAGATGAGATCGTAGATAAAGTGCTGCGGACCAAAGTCATCCGCCGAAGGCCACGGTGTTGCGGTGATGGCAGGATGCATCCCCACGGGTGTGGTGTTAACGATGAGGCGTGCCCGGCGGACACATGCACCAGCATCAGGCCACGATGCCACACGCAATGCATCTTCGGCATCAAGCCCAGCAAACGCGTCAGCCAATGCTTCGGCCTGAATCGTACGGCGTGCCACGAGCGTCAGGCGTGACGGCCGCAGTTCCATGAGCAGGCCGTAGACCACCGCTCGCGCCGCACCACCTGCTCCCAGCACAACCATCTCTGTTCCTCGCAACGCAGCATAGTACGGTTCCAATGGTGCGAGAAAACCCGCCACATCGGTATTGTCCCCCAAGAGCGTCGCAGGCTCATCAAGGCTGGGACGCTGGCACACGATGGTATTGACAGCCCCCACAGCTTGGGCACGCGGGGTCAGTGCATCGAGCAAGGGCACTACGGCTTGCTTGTGCGGGATGGTGACATTGACGCCCATAAACGGCAGCGCCCGAATCCCACCAATGGCCTCCTCCAAAGCCTCAGAAGGCACACGCATCGCTAAATAGATTGCGTTGATGCCAGCGGCCGCAAAAGCCGTATTATGAATCATCGGCGAGCGCGAATGCGCAACAGGATCGCCCAGCAAGGCAGCCAAGTGCGTATGGGCGTCAACAATCATCTATTCGGGCCTAGACGAAACGGAGTCTCTCCACTAGCCGTGGTGTTGGTCGAGGTCGGGGCGGCTGTGTACCCAGTTGATGGCAAACTGGTCGAGGTCAGCGGCGCTGTCGAGGTTGAGCTTTTTACGGAGGTTCTGGCGATGCGAGTGGACCGTTCGGACGCTGAGGTTGAGTTCATGTGCAATCTGCTGCGGACGAAACCCTTTGCCAACGTACTCGAGAATCTCGCGCTCACGCGTGGTCATCTCGTCGATGAGATCGGAGATCATACGGACTTCACCCTTCTGCTGCTCAGGGTTGACCATCTGAGCCAGTTGGTCCATCATCCGCTCGCTCAGGTAGACGTGTCCACCCAGCACCCGATGAATCGCGTAGGAAAGGTTGCGGATCGCCTCTTTCTTATCGATGTAGCCTTGCGCGCCAATCTCCAGCGCCTGACGGAGATAAATGGCGTCTGTATACATCGAAACGATCATCACAGGTACCTTATCGTTGCGGTCGCGCAGTTCCTTGAGCAAATCGAGACCACTGACACCATTGAGGGAGATGTCAACAAGAATAAGATCAGGAGCGATGGTGTTCAGCAGTTCAAATGCATCGTGGGCATTGCCCGCTTCGCCGCAGACAGCCAAGGCAGGGTCTGCTTCAACGAGTTGCTTCAGTCCATGCCGAACAATCGGGTGGTCATCGATGACGAGGACCTTTTTCTTGACTTCCATAATCACGCTTCGTACTTCACTTCCAGAATGCGAATCGGACGGCAGCACATACAGAGAACGGCATTCCGTGCATCTAGATCAGTCCTTCGGGTTGAGGTAATGCACATGGCTGGGCGAGCGTATCAATAACGACGTTGCCGGACATGCATGCTGTAAAGGTACCTATTCCTAAATCACGATTCCATCATTAAAACTGACGTATAAATAGATTGGTCCAAGTTTTTTGCGACCCAAAACGTTCAATCCTTACAAGCCCACATGCAGTTTGCGCACAATTGACTAGAATACATCAATAGTGGTCATTAAGGAGACCAGACGCAGCCTAAACTTGGATTCGGCACACGGCTATGCAGACGTCCTCACTGACTACTCATAGAGGACATCTGGCGGATTGACGTTCCGTTTGTATATTCACGCATGGCGGCAGGGACGGTCCTTGTCGCCATTCCTTGTGT
>CAYYHN010000394.1:0-4748 GCA_964471245.1 uncultured Rhodothermaceae bacterium
CGAAATTCTGCATCACACCTTCATGCGCTACATCCAGCTACTTGGAGCTGATGGCTCCGGTAAGACCACCCTTGCGAAGAAGCTCATCGAGGTGCTAGCGCAAGAAGGCCTTGAAGCCGTCCGCTTGCATGGTTGGTATGAACCTCGCCTGATGCGCCCCGTCAAGTGGTTCGCACGCAAGCTCCTGCTGCGCGGCAAGTCACAACATCGCGATTATGCGGATTACGAAGCTACCAAGACCGCGCGCGTGAAGAAGGTCGGGCGGATCGTGTGGTTGTTCGCCGCTTGTTCACTCATCGAGTATACATGCGTTATCCGGTGGCGACTCGCGCGTTTGCAGCGCGGAAACGATCTGGTCATTATCGACAGGTTCTATTTCGACCAAGCCGCCTTCATTGCCGGCACGTACAGTCTCAGCGAGCCACAGATGATGAAGCTGATTCATTGGGTTCGG
Organism: uncultured Rhodothermaceae bacterium; assembly: GCA_964471245.1. GTDB lineage: Bacteria > Bacteroidota > Rhodothermia > Rhodothermales > CAYYHN01 > CAYYHN01. Next base: position 455 of record CAYYHN010000394.1, read on the forward strand.
CCGTTGTTTCCCCATTTGGAAACGGTCTATTATCTCGACCTACCGCCCGAGGTCGCGTTTGCTAGGAAGGACGATATTCCGGCCTTGGCGTATGTCGAAACATACCAGCGTCGGTTCAAATACGTAGCGCGCACGTTAGGGTATCCCTTCCTTGATGCCACACAGTCGCCAGAGATGAACAGTGCCCGCGTATTGCAAGACCTATGCGGCAAGTCGATCAAGCGGACGGCATCGTCAACTCGGGCCCGTGTGTTAGCGCCGTCGCGAACGCCGCAACCACCGACTCGGGAGCGGGTATGGGCCGACCGCGAGCGGCATCGACAAAACAAAGCGTGACGTGCCCAGTCACAATAACGCGATCGTCGCCGTTACGCCGTACTTCGTAGTCTATCCGTACCCGAGTAGCAGGTTGGTTTTCAGTAAAGATGGTGCGGATCTCTAGCAAATCATCGTAGTAGGCCGGCCGCTTGTACCGTACTGCGAGGTCGACGACTGGCATGATGACGCCTTCTTCTTCGAGGGCACGGTAGGGAAGGCCCATTGCACGAAGTGCTTCGGTACGCGCTGCCTCAAAGAAGTCGATGTAGTGGGAATGGTAGACGACGCGCATCGGGTCGCACTCCCGATAGCGGACCCGGTGGAGGTGGTTATAGTACAGCACGTATTCGGAATGAGATGAACTGCAGAGGGGCAGCTATTTTGCTGGGATGTAGTGGGTCGTGACGCCTGGCGCAGCTTGCTCGACGACCTGATACGCCCCCATCTGGTCGAATTTTTCTAGACGTTGGTCCAGCAAGTCCGCCGCACCAATCGGCGACAACGCATTCAGGGTATCTGCAATCGCGGTGCCGACGGCATCGAATGTAGCTGCTGGGTTGCGATGCGCACCGCCCGTTGGCTCAGGGATGATGCGGTCGATCAGGTTCAACTCAATGAGGTCGGGAGCAGTGAGTTTAAGGGCTGCCGCTGCATCTTCTTTATGATCCCACGAGCGCCAGAGGATCGACGAGCAGCTTTCGGGTGAAATAACCGAATACCACGCGTTTTCTAGCATAAGGATGCGGTCGCCCACGCCGATACCGAGCGCACCACCCGATGCACCTTCGCCAATGACGACCACGATGATTGGCACGGGAAGGCGTGCCATTTCAAACAGATTACGGGCAATGGCTTCGGCTTGACCACGTTCTTCGGCTTCGAGGCCAGGAAACGCGCCAGGGGTGTCGAGCAGTGTAATAATGGGCTTTTGAAATTTCGCCGCCATCTGCATGAGACGCAGCGCCTTGCGGTAGCCTTCGGGGTTGGGCATCCCAAAGCGGCGGTATTTGCGGCTCTTCGTATCGCGCCCTTTCTGCTGGCCAAGAATCAACACCGAACGGTCGCGGTGGCCGTAGCGGCTGCCTTGGAATTTGGCAAACCCACCAACGATGGCAGGGTCGTCACCAAAGAGGCGGTCGCCGTGCAGTTCCACGAAGTCCGTAGTCAAACCCTTGATGTAGTCGAGCGTGTAGGGTCGTTGCGGGTGCCGCGCAATCTGCACGCGTTGCCAGCGCGTTAAGTTCTGGTAGACCGAGGCACGCAACAACTCGATGCGGTTTTCGATCAGCACAATCTGAGCGTTCAAGTCAGGGGACGGCGCTTCGTGTGCAAGGGTACGTAACTCTGTGAGCTTCTGCTCCAGCTCGAATATCGGTTTTTCAAAATCCAGTAGGTATGGCGAGGTGGAAGTAGCCATCAGCGTAGGTTTGGATTCAAGTTAAAGGAGCCAGCCTGTAGCGGTAGGCCAATTCCGTGATTTTGCCAGTGGTTTGTCACGGATTAGGATGGGCACTATCAGTACGAACCCACAATGGTAGTATGTGTTGCCAAGGAGCATTTAATAAATTCGGGTGCTTTTCAACAATGGGTTTGCTCAGCCTTATGTCGGTACGTACAGCTTATCGACGATGAAGTGATCAAGTTCGGCCCAAGTGGGAAAAGAAAAGTCTTCATCTTCAAGCTGGGTAATGAATTCTTGTGCACGATGCTTCGAAAAGCAAATCATTTTAAGTTTACGAATAATCTGTCCAAATCCATCTGAATATTCGCTGATAAGATAGACATCGGGGCGTCCCGTTATCTGTTTTCCGTCGATCGCAATTTCGATTAACTCGACATCTTTCAGCAAATCAACCTCATGATAAGCTTGTCGTGCCCAAGGATCTTTATGCTTCACTGTAGCAATGTAATTCTCTTTTGCGCTGTGAGCAGAATCCTTCGTTGAGAAGATGCCAAGACAAAGATCAGCGCCTGTGTAGGGTGATATTTTGCGGCGTAAAGCTATCATCAATATACTGAAATCACTTCAGATTGCGCAGTGCACGCGTCATGATGTCCCAATCGAGCGAGGCCGACTGGTGGCTCACATAAAACCAGTAGGCATGGCCTAGTTCTTCTTTGTTAGGCTTGGTTTTTCCAAGGGTGTCCGTAATCGAGAAAATACCTGTGGGTAACTCCCAATCATCAGGAGGGCAAAACGCCGAACGTTCGTGTTCGTGGTAGCCAATTAATGCACGCCTACCAGACAAAACGCTACCTGACTGCCGGAGTCGTCGAAGTAAGCGGGCGCGATAAGTAGTTGGTTTAGCGCCAAGGTTGAGCAGCCATACAAAGGGTAAGAGCAGTAGGCCAATGATCGCCATGGGAATTTCGAAAGCACGACGTGCGGCTACCGTGCGTGGACGCTCCAGTGGTGCATCCAGTAATTCAGGAGCGGACAGATCAGCTACAGAAGCTTTTCCAATCACATGCTCTTGGTCTTCACCAAACATCCGAAACTGCACGGGCAAGTCGCGTAGCCGCTGCATCATCCCGAACGTGTCACGGTGCGTTAGGTCCGACGAGGCGAAGATGACATCATCGAGTCGTTCCAGTCGGACAAGGTCGCGCAAGTGATGAATCCGGCCAAGTAGTGGTAGAGATGATGGATGTTCAGGAGGCTCTACACTTGGAGGAAGGATATAGCCAATCAGTTCGAAGGGTGGGTTGGGATGCCGGACAAGCAATCGGCGGAGCCGCCGGGCCTCATCGGTCGAGCCAACAAGCAGTGCCTGCCGCACACCGATGCTGCGGGCATACCAAATGCGCCGCCAACCCAGAAGCAAGAGCACACCGAGCGGGTAGCTGATGCCCACGACGAAGCGCGAAAACGCAATCGATTTAAGAAAGAAGGACAGCACCACTACTAGCAAGAAACCAAGGCCCACACCGAACATAATCGGGCGCGCAAACTGCCGCTGTTTGTAGCGATAGCCACCCAGCAGGCCTATGCCTAGCACGGACCCCAAGGCATAGGCCGGGGCTACTGATAGCAAGAAGCGCGGCGACCATGCGAAACCACGATATTCAAGGTAGAGCGCACCGAGCAGTGTGACGAGGCCGTACGTGAGCAACACATCGATGAAGGGTGCAGCAAGGCGACGCACGGTGTTGTTGACGACGGTGAGCGAGGCGTGGCTCCAGATGCCGAGACGCATCAGCCGCTCGAAGCTGCTTGGGCCGGTTTTGCCGAGGTGTTTCTGGATGAATAGGATCATCGCCCCGTAGAACACGCGCACGTACCGCAATTCGCCCTTCTTGGTGCTTTCGCCCTTGTAGTGGATGATCTTCGTGTCGGGCGTGTAATAGATGGCCCATCCGGCTTGCTGTATCCGATAGCACCAGTCGAGGTCTTCGCCGTACATGAAGAAGTCCTCATCGAACAGGCCTGCTCCCGCGTATTCAGGGCATGCAGCCTCGGATGCAGATGACTTCGATGGGGTATCTTTGGCTTCTCCTTTGGTCTCACTCCGTGCCCCCTGCTCACGCAGGGCATCGTGGCGGACAAACATGCACGACCCACTCAGTGCATCGACCTCGGCGACTGCATCGATGGGAAGGTAGGAGAGGTTGTACCGACCAAAGCGCGGACTCTGTGGGAAGAGGCGGCTCAAACCTACCATCCGGTAAAACGCGACGGTAGGCGTGGGGAAACTACGACGGCTTTCTGGGGCGAACGTGCCATCAGGGTTTAAGATTTCGGGCCCAGCTGCTCCCGCCTCTGGGTGGGCTTCCATGAACGCAACCAGCGAGGTCAGCGTATCCTCTTGGATGATGGTGTCGGGGTTGAGGATCAGCAAGTAGCGACCTTGGGCGGCACGGATCGCTTGGTTGTTGGCGCGGCCAAAGCCTACGTTGTCGTTGTTGGCGATGACATGCACGTCCGGAAACTGCTGATGGACCATCTCCACGGAGCCATCGACCGAGTTGTTGTCGA
>CAYYHN010000394.1:4758-4975 GCA_964471245.1 uncultured Rhodothermaceae bacterium
CCACAAACACCTCGACACGGAGATCGGTACTGGCACGTGCCACCGAATGCAGCGCCTGTTCCAAGAACTCACGCACATTGTAGTTCACGATAATCACCGAAACGTCAAACGCGTAAGGCGCGTCGGTCGCTGGCATGTTCGGTAAACGTTCGTCGGTGGCAGGAGAGCCGGAGTTGCGCGCAACTTCGGTGTGAGGGAGGGTGGCGGTATGAAAGGG
>CAYYHN010000395.1:0-4968 GCA_964471245.1 uncultured Rhodothermaceae bacterium
TGGGCGGTATGTACAGCAAGTTCAAGCGACTTCACATACCGTGAACAATCACGGCTCCCAAACCAAAGAGCATAGACCTTGCCTTGGGCACAATCCGTCATGTTTACAGGCTTCCTCATACTAATGCAGGATTTCTGGTGCTATCGGATCACCGCGACCTTGTCAATCTGTTCGACAACCTGCCGATTGCCGTCAGCATCTTCGGTGCGAACGCGGATCTTGTAGAGGTATACACCCGAGCCAAGTCGGTCAAAATCTTCGTCACGCCCATCCCAGACCACTTGTACCGGACCACTGGTTAATATGCCGGTTGGTAACGCTTCATCGCTCTCAATGGAACGCACCAGTTGGCCATTCAAGGTGTACACACGCACCTGCACTTCGGCGGGCGTGCCGCTGGGCTGGTTGTGTTCAAAAATGAACCGCGTTGGTCCGGTGGTTGGGTTCGGGTAGTTGAAGACGTTGCGCAGCGCTAGATCTTCTTGTTGGGAGACGAAAAAGTCGAGCGCAGCGGCCCCAGAGTTGTTAAGCACATCCCACGCCCGGACGTTAAGGGTGCCGGATCCTGGCGCGAGTTCATCGAGACGCCAACGCACTTCACCGCGCTGGAACGAGTTCTCTACGCTCCGAAACGCACTACCGATATCGATGGCGTTGGCTTCATCACCGTCTACAACCAACAGCATCTCATGCCCCACACCTGCGCCCACCGTATTGATCCCGCTTTCATCAAACAACTGCACGATCAATTCCGGGCTAGGTGGCACCATCCCACCGGAAACAAACGTCGTATCGTTCAGGAAGAGGCTTATGCGCGGCCCTTCGCTGTCGTCTGGCGGGTTGTCAGATGTCCCTCCCACAATAAAGGACTCGGTATAGCCCAATGCGTGCTGGCTGGCATCGGCAGCGTACACGGTCACGCGGCCGCCTTCGTTGCTGTAAGAAATGTCTTTGGGCACCACAAACGTAGCCTCAAAGCGTCCTTGCACAGCTTCGACCTCGCCCCGCCAGATCAGATCTTCGCGGATGGTGTAATACGGCTGCGGCATCCAACGACGAATCAGCACATCGATTTGCCGCTCTGCATCGTAGACCGTCACGGTGGTAGGTCCGTTGAAAGAGGTCAGCACACCACCTTCGCCATCACGTATCGAGCCCGTGATGGTCACACGATCCAGCGCACGCATTTGCAGAGGCGTCTCGCTCAAGGTCGCTCCGTTGATCGTCTCGACGACGGCGGTAGTTTGGGGTAACCCAACACGCATGGAGGGATCACCGAGCAAATTGAACTTACGGCTGTTGCCCTGCAAACCAACGCGCGTGTTTTTCGTCAGCTGCATTACGTCGCCGAGGCGGCGCGGTTTGCCTTCGGCATCGCGGCGAAAGAGATTGATGTTAAGCGCGCGATTCAAGCCTGCATTCAGAGCCGTTGTATCGCCTGATGTATAGACGAGCCGAACGGTCGTCATGAGTGCCACCGCACCGCCATTGGGGTTGAGCAGCAATTCTTCGGCACCGCTCTGCCCTTCTTGCAGGTCCCACCAGCCAAACGAGCACGTTGCGGTCACAAAAATGGCCAGCTTATCTCTGTTCTGCAGCGCTTGGGCGTCTTCGGTGGTGAAGATCTCTTCCTGCGCAAGCCCGTCTGGACCGCCATGGCCGCTGTAGTTGACGACCAGCGTCCCCTCGTTAATGGCATCGCTGATGGCAGCTTTGGCTTCGGGAATCCGAAAACCGTTGCGGAATACGCGATTGAATGACTCTGCGTAGATCTTCTGCAAATCGATTTGCGGATAGACACCACCTTCGAGCAGATCTGCCACTTGGTCAACATTCTGCATGTGCAGGTCCGCGTCATTCTGCTGGGCGGTGCGGCCCGTCGGCCCATCGTCGGCGACGAGCGTGTAGGTAGAGCGCCATGGGCCGTAGGTTTCGGGGCTCTCGTACCGCCGGATCTTATCAACAAGCATGGCGGCTTCTTCAGGCGTCTGCGCAGGCAAGCGACCGACACCAATGTCCATGCGCTCATCACTCACCGTGCGAATGCCTTCAAACTCCCATACCCCTTCGTTGTCATCAAGGAGGCCGAAGTAATCATCGCTTGTGTATGAAGCCGTCGGATCAAATGAGATCTCCGTGGCAAATGGAAAAAGCTGATTACCGACATTGATGGGATCGCTGCCAAGGTTGCGGAAGTTGAAGTGCCCGTCTCCAAAAAACAGGGCATAGCGGAGCAGATTGCCATCATCGGTGGCGCGGTCGTAGATAAACTTGAGATAGTCCCGCGTTGCACGCATGTCTGGCACGCCACCTGAGAACTCGTTGAAGATCTGCTCGTTGGTAACCACGACTGTGGGTAAGCCCTCTTGCTCGCGCATCGCAGCCAACTCGTCGGCGCTGGCGCGGAATGCTTCGGGCGTGATAATCACGAACTGTGGGAAACGCTGAATACCGTGGAGGTTCTGGTTTGCAACGGCTACCGCATTATCCGACGCCACCGTCGCCGCTGCCGACTCCACGAATGCAATAAGTTCGCGCGGCTGATTTAGATCGGTCACCTCAACTTGGACACGGTACGTACCACCACTGCTCTGCACGCCAAGCCGACGAATGGCGTCGGGCGAGGTCACGTCCCACACCTGCGGCTCCGACGCAAACCCACTCAGCACATACGTGAAGCGCCCGGCGGTGCGAAGCGGCGTGGCAAAGCGCAGGAGCCCACCGTCGGCACGGAGGGCCTTCGGATAAAATACGCGCACCCAATCGATTGCGGCCTGTGGCTCGCGGATGCTGGGCTGCAAGCGCATCGCAAGGTTGAGGCCTGTTGCCGCGCTCACGTCCTGCGTAAAGACGGCATCGGTCGCCAAGGCCACTGGGTCATCCGAGTCGTCGAACGTGATGCCGGGAGCCAATGTGCTCTGCAAGACCGTGGCCCCGCTCACGAAATCGACGGTTGCGCGCGGGTTCGACTGGATGGCGACGCGGGCTTTGTACGACACGGTGCCTGCTTCGAGGCCGGGCAGGGATTCGTTCTGGAAGACTTCGGCTTCGCCCCCTACGCGTATCGGACGGCTAACCCATGTGTGTCCACTACCATGTTCACGGCTCCAATTGAAATCGTCAAAATCCCGAAATGCCCGTCCCGTGACCGAAGTCAGCGTTGTCGTACCAGTCAGGTTCGGATAGCTTGCAGCCTGAACACGCGCACCTTGCGTACTGCCCACTTTCAGGAAATAGCGGTTTTCCACAGCAAAAGGGTTGACATAGTGCGCCCATTCCCAAGCACCTGTGGCATTACCAAAACGGTCGACGACTTGCTGCGAGCGCCATCCACTTGGTCCGGCCCCGTAGAACAAGACCACATCGCCATCATCAAAGCGGCCATCGCCCCCACCTCGCACAAAAACAGCATTCTCGACGAGATCTGCATAGCGCGGCGCACCTGCAAGTGCAGGCAGTGGCGCACCACCATTACCTAGGATCTGCACATTGTTCGGATCAATGCTATCCGGCGCCAAGCCCAAGGCTGAAAGTAAGCTGCGGTCGATGCGGTAAATGCCTTCTTGCGCAATGGGTAATCGGAAGAGTTGCCCGGTAGCCAAAGCACTCTCCGTCACAAGAAGGTGCGGATTCGTCTGGCCCGCCTTCGCCGGAAAAACAGGTGTCCCCCGTCCTTCTTCGACTGCCACGGTGATGCTGCGGTAGCGTTTCAACACACCACGTGCGGCATCGTAGTGATAAAGCGGCACAGAAACGGTAACCACAGGCTGACGGCGTGCAAACCCAAGTCCTTCTACCTGTACGAACTCTTCTTGAATGGATTGAAGCAATGGCTGTGCTATGGCCGGGGCCTCTATTGCTACCTCATCATAGGCCATGCCAACGATTCGCGCTGCAGGCTGCACAGCATTCGAAAGTTCAATTGTCTCCGAAGCGAGTAAGGTACCGTGTGTCAGAGCGCGCAAGGTACGGTCATCCAAGATGGTGGCTTGGACCGAGTCTAGCGCTGCCTGTAGCGACAACGACCAGCGTACATCCAGTTCCAACGTTGTACCACCGGCTTGGTCTGCACGCACCGTAAACGCAGTCTGTTGCGCATTGATGGTAGGCACCATCATACCCAACACAAGCACGAAGGAGAGCAGATGCCGCAACGGCATGTGGCTATGACGAAACGATGTGCGCATACAAAAGGTTGAGCGTCACAACTAAATCCAGCAACCGGGATCTCCGGCGCGGTCCGACCATTCCGATACAGCGCGGCGTGTCAGCCAATGATGTGATCGGGCCCAGCTAGGCAGGGCGAATGTGCGGAATGGTAACCGTTTCGTTCGATAGGCAAATGCCAACTTGGAGGTCTTTGAGGGAGACAGCTATAAGATAGGCTGCGTTACTATGGCAGACAAGGTATTCTGGTTGCTCTTGTAGCAGAAACTGTCAACTTCCGAAGAAGCTGACCATACTCGCTACTCAGCAGGGATAGACGAAGACGGAATAGCGTTTTTGAGTTGCGTCAGTTGGTCCAATAATTCAGCCATGCGCTCCGAGGCCATCTCAATATCACGGACAGGTTGCACAAGGTCGTCATCCAACCCCATCATGCTGGCAATTTCAAGAAAAAGCTGGGCATTGCCTGTAATTATGGAGAGTGGATTGCTGAGATCATGGTGCACCCGGCCGATCGAAGCACGTATGATAGCCAAGCGCCGAGCGCGCTCAGTATCATCGGCCCATGCATCGTGGGCAGTTGTTTGGTCGGTTGCGTGCGACATAAGTACGTAAACTAGCGTAGTGTTTAAAAAGGGGTTTCCTCAAGCCAAGGGTAAGTCGGCTGCTATCCGTTCAGGAGGCACTACTGCAACCTTATCCGCCGCATCGTCTGGTTCATCAAGGTCTGCGACTTGACTCTCGTGTATGACTTGGGCGGCGTCCGTGTTCCCTGCCAACGACATCTTGCAAGGTTTCACT
>CAYYHN010000396.1:0-4962 GCA_964471245.1 uncultured Rhodothermaceae bacterium
ATCTACGACTTCCCCGTCATCCCCGAGCAAGCCGCCGTCGACAGCCTGCAAGTCCTCAACCTCGTCGCTGACCCTGATTTTGCCGAAGTGCTCGGCCTCGAACTCATCGCCGGGCGCGACCTCTCAGCCGACTTTCCGTCGGATTACAACAGCGCATTTCTGGTCAATGAGGCGTTCGCCGCGACGATGGGATGGACGGAAGCTGTTGGGCAAAAGATGCAGGTCAACTTTCACCTGCGGGGTTCGCTCATCAAAGATGGCGAGGTCGTGGGCGTCGTGCGCGATTTCCATTTTCGTTCGCTCCACAATGCCGTTGCTCCGCTCGTCATCCACCTCGTGCCGCCCTCGTTCTACACCGACTACATCTCGGCCCGCATTAGCGGCGATGACGTGGCAGGCACGTTGGCTCGGTTGGAAGCCGCATGGCTGCGCTTCAACCCCGACCGCCCGTTCGAGTTTAGCTTCCTCGATGCCCAGTATGATGCGCTCTACCGCGCCGAGCAGCGTCTGAGTCAGTTCTTCGGCATCCTTGCTGCCCTGACGGTGTTTATCGCATGCCTTGGCCTCTTCGGCCTTGCTTCTTACACCGCTGAGCGGCGCACCAAAGAGATTGGTGTGCGCAAAGTGATGGGTGCTTCGGTGCAGGGCATCGTCGTGCTGCTCACACAAGAGTTCATGCAACTGGTTGGCTTCGCGTTTCTGGTGGCGGCTCCTGTCACGTACTTCTTGCTTAGCCGCTGGCTGCAGACGTTCGCTTATCACACCGAACTCAGTGCGATGACGTTTGTGTTTGCAGGCGTCCTGACGCTACTCATCGCCGCTGCCACGGTCAGCTACCAATCCATCCGTGCTGCGCTGATCGACCCGGTCAACGCGCTACGATACGAGTGAGTTGGGAGTGGGAGTAAGGGGAAAGGAAGACGGGGCAGAGATGCAACGTAGCAGGGCTAAATGCAAAGCGACCTTGCGTGAGCAGAGCGCCTTAAAACGGCTGTCGGCTCACGCAAGGTCGAATATTGGTTAGGAAAGCTTCTCCTGAACGGGCAGTCTGCTACTTCACCAGCACGACTTGGCGCGTTTCGAAGAAGGTCGCGCCGCGAACGTGGATGAAGTACGTCCCTGCGGCGAGGTAGCTGCCGTTGACGGTGAAACGGTGCAGTTGGTCGGCTTCTAGGTAGCCGTCGTGCAGGGTGCGAATGCGGCGACCTTGTAGGTCATACATCTCGGCCGTCACGGCTTGGCTCTCCGCCAAACTCAGGGTAAACGTGCTCTGCTGCTGGAACGGATTCGGGTAGGCTTCCGATAAGGCGAAGCGAACGGCCAACGTGTAGTCGATCTCCACTTCCGCGCTGTAGCTCGTCGTGCCGTCGAAGTCGATCTGGCGTATGCGGAACGTGTGACGACCGGGCTCCTCGATAGCTGCGCGGAAGCCGTAGTCTTGCAGCGTGCGCGAGGTGCCTGCCCCATTCACGTAGCCAATCTCTGCGAAGGTCTCCTGTCCCGGCAAGCGGTGCTCGATACCGAAGCCTGCGTTGTTGGTCTCTGTGCGTGTTTGCCAGCGCAAGCTGATCGCATCGCCATCCTGTGCGGCATCGAACGCAGCCAACTCGACGGGTAAGACACCTGTCCCCCACGTTGCCGTCCAGACTCCGCGGCCGTGGGTGAAGGCGGCGATCGTACCATCGGAGATGCGGTATTGCAGCTGGTCGACGCGGACGGTGGGGAAGCCGGGGACGCGCGTCCATGTGGGCGTAGCGACGCTGATGTTGCTGGTCTCCCACAAGCCGGATTCGGTGGCGAGCAGCACTTGGTCCCGGTTGTTCGGGTTATACAGCGCCCAGCGGATTGGCACATCGGGTAGTGAAGCGGAGTCTTTGTTGTTCCACGTCGTCCCACCATCGGTGGTCTCATAGACGCTATTGACGCCGAAGTTCGACACGGTCACCAGCAACTGCATTTCGCTGGCGCCGATCTCAATCGACGAGATGTTGCCTGCATTGATGGTGCCCGTAATATTGGTGCCGGTTGGCGTCGCAGAGTGGGCGTTCTCGACTTTAACCACGCGGCCGCCTGTGGTGCCAATAAACACGGTTGACGTACCCGCCGTGGAGAAGGGAGATGGAGCAAACGTGGAGCCCCGTCCCGTACCCATCTCGGCGATTGTCACGACAGCAGCTGTAGGGGCTATCATCGCGTCTTTCATGGCAGACCAGCGGGCGATATTACCATTGGCCGTACCTGCTGTGTAGAGAATGTCTTCGCGGTCATCAAAGGCCAAGGCGCCGATGAACTGATTGCTGTACTGATTCGAGAAGAACCCGCTATACGAAGCACCGCCATCAAAACTGCGTGCTAGAGCCAAGTTCTGTATAGAGCCAACAGCGAAGTTAGCGTCATCTTGGTCGATGATAGCGAAGCCGCCGTCACAGCAACTCAGTGGCGACGGTGATGTGACGGCATCAATGCCTGCTGTGTCGAAGTAATGAGTAGCATTGTCTTGTGTGCCACCAATGAGTACGTTGGATGCAGCCGTTGGGCTAATGTCTCCGCCATAATATTGGGTCACGTTGTAGTCTAAATCCCGGATGACATACGTTGGCTTGTTGGTGCCGGTCGTATTTGCATTTGCTACATAGTCAATGCCACCATCATGGGCAAATACAGCTTCTGTCGTCGAGCCGGGGCGGTAGACAATGTTGTGGTGGTCGGGGTGAATATCACTAGAGTTGCCAATGAGATTCCAGTTCGTACCCCCGTCATCCGTGCGATAGACACGCGTCGCAACGCCTATATAGACGCGATTCGCATCGCTTGGGTCGACGGTGCAAATTAAGTCGTACCAGGCTTGGCCATTCGTGGGCGTAGGTGTTGTCACAGAGGTCCATGTCATCCCGGCATTTGTTGTTTTGAAGACATGATTCACATTCAAGCTCGACGTACTCTGTGTCGTGGCATAAACGGTATTCACGTCTGAAGGGGCTGTACAGATCTCGATGCGCTGGTAATTATTGGCAGCATCTGCATTGCCTGATGCTGGGAAGGGTAGGGTCTGCTGCGTCCATGTCGCCCCATCGTCGGTGGATTTATAGACCCCACCATTTGAAAAGACCCCCATGGCTGCATAGATGTCACCATTGGCATCGATCTCTAGGTCAGCAGCACGGCTAGTTGTGGCACCTGTGCCGCCATCTAGGACGGGTGTCCACGAAGTGCCCCCGTTTGTGGAGCGTTGTACGCCATTACCTTCCCGAGTCGCGGCCAAAAGCGTTCCTGTACCGGTAACGACAAGGTCGTTGACAAAGCTAAAGGAAGCATCGGTTGCTGGGTTGGTGCTTGCTAGGAGGCTAAAGGACGTACCCCCATTGGTACTTTTGAATATGCCACCCCCTTGTACGGCATCGAAGTTGAAGAAGCCTTCGCCTGTGGCTACGTAGTAGGTGCTCGTATTGGTGGGGTCGTGCGCCATGGCTGTCACGGCAAGGTTATCCCAAAAGTCGTTCTGTTTGGTCCACCCCGTTGCTGCATTGGTGATGTCGGTTGTTGACCAAAGGCCGCCTGAGACACCGCCCGCCCACACCTTATTTGGCGTCATTGGATTAGGATCCCACATGATGGCACGCGTTCGCCCGCCGATATTACTTGGGCCACGTTCGGTCCATGCTGAGGTTGTTAGCGGCGTCATCTGCACATTACTCAGGGCACGTCCTGCAGCGTTCGCTGCCAAGAGGCGCTCAGATGGGAGTGTGCGTGTGGCTGGGTCCACGGTCCGCAAAAACTCGAATTCAACCCGCTCGCCGGGTCCGTCAAGCCCTGGTGGTCCATCTGGATACACACGATCGGGCGCGTTGTAGGGATGCGTCTGGATGAAGGTGTTATAGGCATCGCGTGCTTGGTCAATGCGGTTCTGTTCTGTAGGAACAGCGCTGACCCACACAAGAGCAATGAGGGCGAGCAAGGAAAACGGCCCAGATAGATGGTAGCGGGTGGACGGCATACGATTTTCAGGATTAGTGGGTATCAAGGTCAACTACGGGACTTAGAGGTGAGTAGCCAAGCAGAGGAAGTAACAGGCGTTCGATCTCGTCAAAAAGCGTACCTGCAGGTTCGGGAATACCTTTGTCCGGGTCGGTAAGGGCGTCAGGGAGCAGCACAACGGTGTGGCGCTGTTTACCATCGGTCACGTCCAGTCGTTTGGTTGCACCACTGAAGCCTAGCATCTCAACCGGCAGTTGCGCAGGCAATTCGAAAAAGCGTGCGGCATGGATACGTGCACGTAACGAGTCCTGTAGTGCAGCAGAAAGGGAAACAGAGTTGCTTAGTGTCAAGGAGTCGCTCATGCTGTTGCCTTCATAGAGTTGGAGCGTACCGTCTTCTATGAGGCTAATGCGTGTATTGCACGCATGGCGACAGTCAAGGCCACGGCGCATGTCATAGGTGAGCAGCAAGGAGGGCATATGGGTGTCTATAGCTTGCGGTGAAGAGTGGCAAGCCGATAAGCAGAGACTGCATGTGAAGATGCCAAAGCACAGGAGGGCTATTCTCATCCGAAATGAACCCGGGTCACTGTGAATCGATCCAAAAGGGGCGTGGAGTCGGTTCCTATGGAAGCCAAAAGCGAGCATTGAGCGCAAAGAAGGGAGGTGAACCTGTTGCTAACACGCTTGGCGCGGAGACCTATTTTCGGCGGCACTTGCAAAAAGCCACGCTCTGTCTTCGAACCATATTCTCATGGTAGGAAAGTCTATCCGGTTGCGCAAGGAAATCATGCTCTATCTTGGCACCCGGCTCATAGATCTGTCCATGTACATCATGTCGGTTCCGGTTGCAAGGCGTTTAGTGGTTGTTTGGTTACCACATGATTCGTGCTAACACAACTTGCATCGACAGGCAGCATCCCACATTTAACGCACTAAGAGACTGTTTGGTAAGTGGTCAAACAAAGTAGCGCCCGCCAGTGTTTTG
>CAYYHN010000397.1:0-4943 GCA_964471245.1 uncultured Rhodothermaceae bacterium
CGAGCGTCTTCTGCGCCCCATCCTTAATCCCACGAATCAGCACGCGCAGGAGCACCGCATCTGGGTGATCGCCACTAAGTCGCTGACGCATGCGGCGTACCAATACGTCACGGTAGGTTAGGTGGGTCCGCACGTCGATGTAGCGATCATCACCCAAGCCGAGGCCAAGCAGGAACTGCATTTGGCTGGCGTGACCAGGCCAGCGGATTGCTTTGTAATCCAACGTCTGCACTTTGTCCGCCAGGTCGCTGGTCAGTGTTGAGAGGCTGCCCGACGAGTTGAAGGCCTCCATCGCAAGAAAGGGCGCATCAAAGCAAATGTCTTCGAGGTCAGAGAGCGGCTCGCCTTGCACGAGTTCGCCGCCGCGAATCATGTTGACAGGCGTCGTGTAGTCGTGAATGATGCGGTTGGCCGACCACGCGACGCGGAAGTTGAAGGGCGGTTCTGGGTGAAGCGGTACATCACCTACGCGCAACTGCGCCGTCTCCACCTCATCGAACTGCTCAACACCCTGCAAGCACAGCACGTTGACGAGGCCGGGAGCCAACCCGCAATTCGGCACGATCCAGACCGAACGGGTGCGTGCCTGTTCATCGAGCTTGAGTTGCTCGTTCACGAAGCGGTCGTCGCCCCCAAGGTCGCAGAAGTGCACACCCAGGTCGAGGCATAGGCGCGCAATGTGTGGGTTCTGACTCGGATCGGTACACGCAATAGCGACTTCGCCGCGCTTCAGGATAGGTTCGAGGACGGCCGTATCGCGGGCATCCACCTGAAACGAGCGCAGCTTCGGGTGCCGCTTGACGGCGTTTTGCAGCGCCTGCAAGGAACGCGCATGCGAGTCGCATACCTGCACATGCTGCACTTCGGGCCGATCTATAAGCACCTGCACCACAGCCGACCCAATAGCCCCGGCACCAATAACTGTTATCTTCATGGAAAACCAGCTTCATTCAAGAGGCAGCCCGCGCCATACCGCACGGCACGCACCCAAAGCCTCCAATGTAATCGATCTCAGACGCGTCATCAACAACACGAGATCAACAAATGATGGGGCTACAGGCTACAGGCTACAGGCTACAGGCTGCAGGCTGCAGGCTACAGGCTACAGGCTACAGGCTGCAGGCTACAGGCTACAGGCTACAGGCTACAGGCTACAGGCTGCAGGCTGCAGGCTACAGGCTACAAACGAATGTGCAGCAGCTTTGGTTCAGGCCTTCCATAAAACGACCCATACATCCTTACCGGGTCGGTGCATCGGGTAATGATGGAGACATCATCCCAAATAGGCTACCCATTGCCATCGATGCAGTTGCCGTAAGCTCCACGACGCTACCTTGCGCCACGAGCGTTGGCGACTGATAGGGTTGCTTGGTGGCAGGCTTGGGGAAAGCAACTACCTGATTTGACTTGCGTACGTGTTTCATGATCTCGAAATAGACTACAGTTTGAAACCGAAAAAGGGGCTACCCAACACGGGTACGTAGCACTACGGAAAGCGCAGCAACAGTCCGCCACGATTGAACGGGCTACTTGAGCAGCAGCAAGGTTTTGGATGCGGTGAATTGCGGCGTCTCTAAGCGGTAGAGGTACACCCCCGAAGCCAAGTCGCCTGCCTCAAACTGCACCGTGTGCGTGCCCGCAGCCTGCATGCCATCAGTCAGCACGGCGACCTCACGGCCGAGTGCATCGTAGACCACTAACCGGGCTTGCGTAGCCACACCTAGTTGGTATCGGAGCGTTGTGGTCGGATTAAAGGGATTCGGGTAGGCGTTTTTTAAGACGAACTGCTGCGGCAGATCCGTGGCGTCCGTATTGGTTGCCATGGCAGGTGTAATCACCAGATCGAAGCGCGTTGTGGTGGCCTTGGCCGCGATGGCGACAGGCTGCGTCAGCACCGTGGTTTTGTTGGCGGGTGCCGTGTAGTCGAAGGTGTACCCGTCGGCGAGGCGCAAGTTGGTGCGTTTGCCGGTCTCGTGGTCGACGAGTTCCAAGGCCCAATCGCTCGGCAGGTTCTCGATGCGCGGCCACGAGAGGGTGACCTCACCAGAGAAGGCGCGGCCATCTAATTGCAGCGGGATGGTGACGGCGCTGGTAAGTACGTCTGGGTAGCTAGCTACCGAGCGTGGGCGCGCTTCGCCGTTCCGCTCGCCCATGAGGGCGATGGAGACAAACTGGTTGGTGAGCGGCGTCAGCTTGGATGCTTCGAAGGCGTCCCACGCTTCGCTTGCTTCAGGGCGGAAAACCAGTTTAGCAGCTTCGTCATAGACCGTGTTGCCATCGGCGTCGGTGCCATTAAGCGCCAGTGCAACCTGCATCACATCGCTACGCTTGGCACCGATGAAGGTCCCACCTGTTGTACGCCCTGCCGCTGCAAACGTAAGCGAGGTACTTGCACTCATCGAACTGCGCTCAACGAAGAAGCCTTGCCCCAAGGCAATGACATCCGAGTCGCCCCCTGCTTGGACCACATTGGTGTAGCTGCTCGAACCCGGATTCCAGACTTGGACGGTCGTCTGAAAAGCCTGTGCGGAAAGATTTAGGCTGGACAGATCGAAGGCTTGTAGGAAGGGATTGCCCATGAGTATAAAATCCTCACTTGCTTCTAAGCCAGAAACAACAACATCACTGGTGGTTTCTGTAGCTCCAGTAAAGGACACTGTAAGATTTGGGTTGATGGGATCGGTGGCATCATCGAATAGGTACGCGATGAAGCCCGTCCCGTGGGTTAAGGCAGCCCCGGCAGACGTATTCAGCCAACCACCACTATCCTCTGAGTACGTGCGCAAAATATCGTTTCCGCTCCCCGAAGTAGACGAGAATGTGATGCCCGTGATGTCGTTACGATCAATCCCAGAGGAAAGCACACCAAACATCCGCCAGCCCTCATCATTGCCAAACCCAGCCGTGCCTGTGATAGTCACCCCGTTTAACAAAAACGAGTCAGTGCTAAATGGGAGTAGGGTTTCCCCATCTCCAGTGCTCCCAGTTGCAGTCCAGTTATTGGTATTATTCACCAGCGGGAGGAAAGCCGCGTAGGTTGTGGCGATGCGGCTTCCGCTATACGAACCACCGTCTGGCGTTCCGCTGGATCCAAGTGTGAGAGCCGTCGTACCTTCGGTTAAGCCTGTTCCAGTAAGGTCTCCCCACACATCGGATTGCGAGTTTTTGATGGCCGCCAAGAACGTTGTTGGCGTGCCTGAATCGGTACCCAAATAGGCAAAAAACCCATCTCCAGAGCCAGATAAATTTGGTGCCCCACTGACAGCCGACAACGTACCGATGCTAGCGCCAAAACTCATATTGGCAGCATTGTCTGTGTCTGTAAACGTCACTACTGTACCAGCTGGGATAGTCGTCGCTCCAGTGAGCCATTGAAGAGCACCTTCGTTGCTGTCCACAAATCCGCCTGCCCCATTTGCTTCGTCATCTGAAAAATAAATCGTGGCATTTGTCAGATCAGCTAGCACCACAATGGCAAAGTCATCATCGCCATCGGCATTAAATCCGACAAAGGCAATGTCCCCCGTCGATTGCGCGTAAGACGGGATTGCGAAGAGATGTGCAAGGAGGAAGAAACTGAGGGGGGCGTAGCGGTTGACCATGGCAACAGGATGCGAGACGGGGAAAGAACATACTCGCAGCGATGATACGAAACTGTTCTACCCATCTCAATGTGGACACAGAATTATAATGACCGTTTACCCTACTTCACCAGCAGCATCGTCCGCGTCTGCACCTGCCCGGCGGCTTCGAGGCGGTAGAGGTAGAGGCCGTTCGCCAAGTCGGTCGCGTCGAAGCGGACTTCGTGGGTACCAGCGGTTTGGATGCCGTCGGCGAGCACAGCGATTTCGCGGCCGAGTACATCGTAGACGGCGAGGCGGGCGTCCATCGTCTGCGGGAGTTGGAAGGCGATGGTGGTGCTGGGATTGAATGGATTCGGGTAGTTCTGCGCGAGGCGGATGGCTTGGGGCAGTTCGGCGGCGGTATCCGTGTCGGTGGCGAGGCTGGTGACGCGGAAGGTGGCGCGGATGGGATAGGCCATGCCACTGAGTGGGCGTGCGGCTCCGCCTTGTGCGCTGGCGGGCAGCGTCACGTCCCACAGCGGCTGCCATGTGCCTGCACCGTCGGCGACGTACGAGACGTTTTCGTTGGCATAGGGCACGGCGGCTAGCGTGAGGCGGTTGCCCGTGTTGCCGGCGTCGGCGAGTTCGATGAAGACCTGCGGCGGGAGGTTGTTGAGCACAGCGCCGAGTTCTTCGAAGCCAAGGGAGAAGAAGGCCAAATCGAGCGTGGTCACTTCGGCGAAGGCACGCGGGTCTTGCAGGGTCGCCTCGGTAAGCACTTCACCGGGCGCACCACCGGGGGCGACGGCGCGGATGCGGAGGGTGAAATTACGGGGCGATTCTTCCTCTTGGCCGCCATCAGCGAATTGGCTGAGGAAGAAGGGCGAAAGTTGCAGGCTTTGCAGCGCGACGGAACCAGCACCGGGCACATCGAAGCGGGTAGCGATGCTTTGGGCGCTGGCGTCGGCGAGGGTGAAGTAGCTGTTGGCGGCGGCCTGCCCGGCATCGTAGCCAAGAGCGAGCACGCTGCCTACATCAGTGCCGTCGTTGGTGACGGCATCGCCCCACGCGGCGAGGTATTCGATGAGCGTCGGGCTGGACTCGGGGCGTGCGTGCGCCATCACAGCCACCACGCGTGCGAAGCTGCCATCGAAGCGCTGCGTGTCTTGGCTCAGCTCGAACGGCACCACCTCGCGGCGGCCATCGGTATGCTCGAAGTACAGGTTGATTGCAAAGTTGGGGCGGATGTCCTCAAAGCGCAACGGGAACGGCGGCTCGGGCACATCGGCGAAGAACGCAAACGTCTCGACATTGTCCCACACCAGGTAGCGGACCGCCCCGCCATTAAGTTGCAACCGCGCTACGGTCTCCAAGTTGGGG
>CAYYHN010000398.1:0-4942 GCA_964471245.1 uncultured Rhodothermaceae bacterium
TACAGGGTAAAGAACTCGTCATGCTCGGTGAGGGTGTCGACCTGTTCTCCATGCCACTGCCTAAGTCGCTCTCCGGTAAGGCGTTGGCTGAGACGGACATCGGCGCACGCACGGGCCTCAGTGTGATTGCTATTCAGCATAATGGTGATGTTCGTACGAATTTGTCAGCGTCCACGGTTCTGATCGCTGGTGACGAACTCCTCATGCTAGGCAGCAGCCAGCAGCGTCAAGAGTTTATCAATGCCTTCGGGAAGAAGTAGGACGTATAGAGGACACTGGAGCTTGTGGACACACGGCTTGGTTTGCGTAGTGCTAGACCAAAGGCCAAAGACAACTCGGTCGGCCTCTATGTTTAGGCTCGATTGTTACAACATGGGGCAGTCGTCTGACTACCACAAATACCATACAACAAAACGTATTTGGTCATCGCTGAAACGCTGGTCCTGTTCAAGGCGATGAACGATATCGAAGACGACACTCCAATCGCTCTGATTAGCTGTCTCTTGCACTGAGGAGGCTTTTATTTCTCTCCAGAGTGCATGCGTATATCCCCCAAACTCCCCCTCTCCATAGTGCTGTTCATGCTCAGAAATCATCTCCATTTCCTTCCGCACTTGGGGAGAAGGGTTTGAAGGTAGACCTCTGTTTGCTGCTAGAGGCGAGAGATTGAACTTGCCGGATACGCAGCGCTTTGACAATCCAAACAGTTGTTCAGATATGGCGTCTGCTGCATCGATAAGAGCCCCTAGGTCCACTACGCTGGACCATGCATAGTCCTCGCTCTGTTCTAGACCAATGAATGTGGTTATCTCAACCCAACCTTCAATCCAGAATGACATTAGGGTTTGCCAAAGTAGTTTATTGCTTTTGTGAGCGTAGGAGACACATGGTATGGTATCCCGAGCATGCAAACGGTTTGGTTAATCGAGTCTATTGGCGACGAAATTACCGATTCTGTCACTTGCACGAAAGACAAATACCCCAAGGAAAAGGGTGCCAACGGCTAACAAACTACTGATCCAAAACAGTTCGCCTAACGAACTAGCAGGAAAGGTGATACCCAACATTTTGCCTTGGATTTTGGCGGCTTCGGCAGGTACGCCCGGGGGGAGTTCAAATCTATACATGAAGACCACCATGAACGGGATGAAGAGGAGGCCGGCAACCCCTCGGAGGATCACGTAGAGGCTGATGAAACGCACTACGATCGTTGCAAAAGAGGTAGAACTCATATGTATGAACCAAGAAGTTTAAGTGGGGAGAGGTCGTGCAATGTGGGACTCAGAAGAGATTTTTTCGTCTGAGATAACGATGAATATAGTGTCGATGGTTTGATGCGACAATGCGATCAACTGTGCGTTGTCTAGATAGCTGAAGTCTGAAGCGTTTTGTGAATTAGGGTGACCATGGCTTGCGGTATGTGAAAGCGATTATGCAAACACAGCCTTCCGTCTCGGTAATACCTAGTCATATAAAAAAACCGCCGGTGCTTGGTAAGAAGCACCGGCGGTTCGTGTTGTTGGCAAGGATTAGCGCGGTAGGCTTACTTGAGCAGCACCATCGTCTTGGTGTAGCTCTGCTGCGCCGTCTCCATACGGTAGAGGTACGTACCCGTCGGCACATCCGCCGCATCGAACGTCACTTCATGCGCGCCCGCCGTCATCACGCCGTCGACCAGTGTCGTCACCATGCGGCCCAGCATGTCGTAGACCGCCACACGCACGTGCGTCGTTTCACGCAGCGTGAAGCCAATCGTCGTCACCGGGTTGAACGGGTTCGGGTAGTTCTGACCCAGACCATACTGCGAGGGCAGCGTCGACGTCGGCTCCGACTCGTTCGAGGTGATCACACTGATACCCGTCACCATCACGAAGCCCAAGCCTTCCGTACCCAGCAGCACGCTGTTGTCATTGGGCATCGCCACAATCGCCGTCACCGGCGTCTGCGCCAAGCCCACCTGCTCCCACGTGTTGCCGTCGAGGATGTAGAGCCCGTTCGTGCCCGAGCCGGCGTAGAACGCGCTGCCATCGAAGGCAATCGACACCACGCGCTGGCTCTCCAGCCCGTTGCCGAAGCGGCTCCATGTGCTGCCATTGAAGACGAAGATCCCGTCTTCCGTGCCAGCGTAGAGCGTGCCGTTGACGTACTGCAGCACGTAGATCCGCGCATCGGTCAAGCCCGTGTTGTTCACCGTGAACGTCACACCACCGTCGGTGGAGAAGTATACCCCACTCGAGGCTGCATCCAGTGCCGTGCCGATGGCGATGTTGTCGCTGTCTGCCGGGTCGATGGCGATGGCCCACACCGGCAGCGCGAAGTTGCCCGTGGCGAACCAGCTGTTGCCGCCGTCGGTCGACTTGTACACCGCGTCGGTGGCGCTGTTGATGCCTGCATACAGGATGTTGTCGTTGTTCGGATCGACTTCGATCGAGAGGACCTGCTTGTCACCCAAGGCCACGAAGCCCCAGCTGTTGCCGCCGTCAACCGAGCGCCAGATGCCGCCCAGCCCATCAGCCCACGTGCCGATGTAGATGGTGCCATCTTGCTTCTGCACGATGTCCATCACCAGCGGGTTGGTCAGCCCTTCGTTGGCAAAGCGCCAGCAGGTGCCGCCGTCCTCGGAGATGAGCACGCCGCGTCCGTAGGTGGCTGCCACGAGGTTGCCGTTGGGCGTGACGATCAGGCCTTGGATGGCCGTCACAACGAGGTCGTTCAGGTCAGCCGTGTCGTCGTTGCTCTGGCTGCACAGCGCCAGCGAGAGACCACCCACGCCGCCGAAGGTGCGGCCCCGCAGGATCGCGTCGCTGATGTCGTTGGCCGGATTGGTGTCGGCTTGGTCGAGGCCCACCACGCGGCTGAACTTCTGCAGCAGGTTGCTGATGGCCACGTTGACATCGATGGTCAGCACGACGGTCTGGCCGGAGGCAAGGTTGCCGATGGTCCACAGGCCGTTGGTCTCATCGTACTCGCCGGGCAGGTTGGTGCCTTCGAAGATGAGGCCGGCAGGGATCACACTCTGGATGACCACGCCGGTAGCGTCTTCCGGACCGTTGTTGGTGACCGTGACGGTGAAGGTGACCGACTCGCCTACCTTCGGCGCTTCATCGCTGACCACGAGGTCGACGCTGATGTCGGTCTGGTCGCGGGTGTCGCCGCCTCCGGAGCCTGGTGGCTGCACGGTGGCCGTGGCCGAGTTGTTCGACGGGTTGGTGTCGTTCGGCGTGGAGGTGAGCAGCGTGGCCGTGTTCACGATTGGGGTCGTGATCTGGCTCGCGCCCGCCTTGACGACGATGTTGATGGTGACCGACTGCCATGGTGCGAGGGTGCCGATGTCCCAGATGCCGGTGCCAGCATCGTAGGAGCCGAAGCCGGATGCGCTGACGAAGGTGAGCTCGCCCGGGAGGATGTCCTGCACGGTCACGCCTGTGGCGGTCTGGTCGGTGAGGTTTTGCACCTCGAGGGTGTAGACGAACTCTTCATCGGGCCACAGGGTGGTGATGGAGACGTGCTTACCTACGCGGAGGTCGAGTCCAGCGCCGTTTCCGGGCTTGTAGCCGAAGTCGGCGGTGAGGATGTCGGTACCGCTGAGGTCGACACGAATCGGGTTGTTGCCTGTGGTGAGTACGAAGCCCTGCGGCACGGTGTTCTCATCGACGACGACGCAGTAGATCGCTGGCGTGAGGTCGGTGAAGAGGTAGGCGCCGCTGCTGCTGGTCGACTGTGAGCCGAGGAAGTCGGCACCGACGAGGTTGCTGCAGTCGCCATCGGCTTTGCGGTAGAGCTGCACGAGGACGTTTTCGATGCCGGGTTCGCCGTTGTCTTGTACGCCGTTGCCATTGGTGTCTTCGAAGACGGTGTCGCCGATGTTGGCTTTGGCTTGGGGTTTGGTGAAGCCAAAGTCGATGTCGGTGACGTTTTCGTTCGCGGCGAGTGCTTCGTCAACGGAGTTGTTGAGTGAGCCGTCGCGTTCGAAGGTCTGCGTGAAGCCAGCCAGTGGTGCCGACGTGAGGTCGACCATGACGTTGTAGTTACCAGCAGGCAGGTTGGTGAAGGTGTAGAGTCCGTTGCCAGCGGTGACGGCGGTGTCGAGGACGTTGTTGTTGGTGTCCTTGAGCAGCACGGTGACGCCGTTGATGCCGGGTTCGCCAGCGTCTTGCACGCCATCGCCATCGAGGTCGTTGAACACGCGGTCGCCGATGCTACCCACAGGTGCAGGCTTGTAACCGAAGTCCACGTCGTCGCGGTTCTGACCCGGATTCAGCGGAACCGTACGCGGATCCTGCGTCGTGCCGGTGAAGCCGTTCGGTACTGTCGAGTCGTCCACGTCGACGCAGTACGTGCCGCTAGCCAGACCGTTGAACTGGTAGAAGCCGTTGTTGTCCGTCGTGTCGCTAGTGAGCAACTGGTCGTCAGCCGTACCACACTGGCCGTCGTTGCCCGGCGACTTCAGGTCGACCTTAACGCCCGGGATGCCCGGCTCGCCCGCATCTTGCACACCATTGCCATTGGTGTCTTCGAAGACCGTGTCGCCAATCGAGCCCATGTTGTCGCGGTAGAAACCGAAGTCGATGTCGGTCACGTTTTCGCCATTCGCCAAGGCTTCGTCGACCGAGTTGTCCAGCGTGCCGTCACGCTCGAACGTCTGGATGAAGCCAGCCAGTGGTGCCGACGTGAGGTCGACCATGACGTTGTAGTTGCCAGCGGGTAAGTTGTCGAACGTATAGATCCCGTTTCCGGCCGTAACGTCCGTGTCCAGCAGGTTGTTGTTGCTGTCCTTAAGCTGAACGGTGACACCATTGATGCCCGGTTCGCCTGCATCCTGCACGCCGTTGTTGTTGAGGTCGTTGAACACGCGGTCGCCAATGCTGGCCGTATTCGGC
This sequence comes from uncultured Rhodothermaceae bacterium, assembly GCA_964471245.1. Classification (GTDB taxonomy): domain Bacteria; phylum Bacteroidota; class Rhodothermia; order Rhodothermales; family CAYYHN01; genus CAYYHN01. Next base: position 4,881 of record CAYYHN010000398.1, read on the forward strand.
GTGATCACACCAGCATCCACGCTGTTGTTCGTTTCGCTCTCGCCGAGGTTGATGACATCGGT
>CAYYHN010000399.1:0-4925 GCA_964471245.1 uncultured Rhodothermaceae bacterium
TGGACCGGGATTGAGCACGACCGAGGCTCCAATGGCCGCTTCGGCATCCTGCCAGCCGAGGGCTTGCACCGCCGATTCATTGAGCAGAACAGCCGCATCTTCCTCGGCTCGTGTTTCGTCGAAGTTGCGCCCCGCCGCTAGCGCGATGCCGAGGGCAGGCACGTACGCGTCATCAACCCAATTGCGCATCAAGGTAAGGCCTTCGGTGGTGGCCGCGTCGTCGGTACGGGCGAGGCGGTGTTGCCCCGAATGTGCCCGCCCCGGATACGACGAACTGCTGGCCCCGACGGCTTCGATCGCTGGGTCGCGCAGCCACGTTGCAGCGAGCGTCGCGTAGTTCGTCCGCAGCGCCGCATCTTGCAGCGGCACTGTGACGACATGGGCTTGGTCGAAGCCGAGATGCGTGGCTTGGATGAAGGACAATTGCTGCCCAATCGCCAGCGTCCCGATCAGCAGCACCGCCGAGGCGGCAAACTGGACGACGACGAGCGATTGCCGCAGCCAGCGTCCGTGCCGCCCCGCACGCATGCCGCCCTTGAGGATGTGCGCCGACTCAAACCGCGCTAGCATGAATGCCGGATACGCTCCGGCTGCCAGTCCGATCACAATCACGAGCACAGGTACGCCGATCGCCAATGCGTCCATGGCATCAGCGAGGCGGAGCGGCGTGCCGAGCAGCATGCTTAAACGCGGCAGCATCACCGCGAGCAGCCCCAGCGCCAGTACCACCGCGAGCAGCGTCACCAAGAACGACTCGCCAAGAAACTGCTGCACGATCTGTGCCCGCCGCGCCCCAACGACCTTGCGCACGCCTACCTCGCGCGCCCGTGTCATCGCGCGTGCCGTAGCGAGGTTGGTGTAGTTGATGCACGCGATGCCAAGGATGAGCGCCGCCAGCGTCAGCAAGAGGTAGACGTAGCGGATGTCGCCCTGCGCCTCGAACGCGGCAATGCCTTGCGACCGTAGGTGCACATCGGTAACAGGTTGCAGTGTGATAGCAGGCCCTGCTGTGCGCCCCGCTTCTTCGGCGGCTTCGTGCCGGAACGCCGTGATCTTCTCCGCGAGCACTGCTGTATTTGTGCCCGGCGTGACGACGGCATAGGTGTGGAAGACGGCCCATTGCGTCAGGATGCCGTCGAAGCTGACCATCGGTAAGCTCGGTATGGACGCGATGAAGTCGGGCTGGAGGTGCATCTGTGTGGGCACCTCGGCGGTCACGCCTGTCACCGTGAAGGTATGGTTGGTGTTGTACGTGAGCGTTTGTCCCATGGGGTCGGCGTCGCCAAAGTAGCGCTGGGCCGCTTCGGGTGTGAGCACTAACGACATGGGGCGTTGGAGCGCTCTAGCAGGGTCGCCTTGGGCGAGCGCGAGACCGAAGACCTCGAAGAACGTGCTGTCGGCGAAGTAGAAGCTGCTTTCGAGGGTACCATTGAGGCCCGCAGCAACCAGCGGACGTTCCCAATGCCGGAAGATGCGAACGGTCTGCTCAACTTCGGGGAAGACGCGCGTGAGCTGTTCGCCCAAGCGTCCCGAGGCGTCGGCGCGTTGGCCTTCGTCGTCAGCGAGCAGGACGCGGTACGTGTCGGCAGCGCGGGGATGGAAGCGGTCGTAGCCCCATTCGTGCTGCACGTACAAGCCGATGGTGAGGCACGCCGCAACACCGAGTGCAAGGCCAAACACATTAATAGCGGTGTAGCCTTTGTAGCGCACCAGCGTGCGTACGGCTACGTTGAGGTAGCTGCGAAACATGGTCATGGTATGGGCCCACGTGCTTTGGAGGTGTTGGCTTCGTTTGCGCCGCCCAAACCGCACCGTCTGGTAGGCCGTTTCGAGTTCGCCGTAAGAGCCGAGTTGCTTCACGGCCTCGCGGAAGGCCGTCGCCTCGTCTAGGCCATCGGCCACCCGCTCGGCCACATGGGCACGCAGATGTTCTTCAAGCTCATCGATATCCTCGGGCAAGAACGTCTGGCGATGCCGTAGGCTGTGCCGCCACGTGGCAAGGCTGGTTTCGAGGTCGAAGCGAGACATAAGCAGATCAGGCTGTACGTATCAGGTGACGGGCGTTAGATAACCCACGTTGTGTCCAACTCGGGCGGGATGGCTGGAAAGGATGGAAAGAGGAAAAAGGTTTGTTCGCCTACTTTCCACCTCGTCTAGCCGTCCAAACTGTCCATCCTTCACGTTGGGTGGTAAACCACGCAACGTGAGTTAAATGGCAAGGCGCGGCTCCATCCCCCAGAGTTGGGCAAGAATCGCATCCACCTTGAGCCACTGCTGCTTTTCGGCAGTCAGCGCCTCCTCACCCTTCGGCGTGATCGCGTAATAGCGCCGCCGCCGCCCTGTCTCGGCCGGTACACGCCATGCCGATGTAATCAATCCTTGATCTTCCAGCCGATGCAGCACCGGGTACAGCGTCCCGTCTTTCCACTCCATCTCGCCACCGGAAATCTGCCGCACTTCCTGAATGATGGCGTACCCGTACGACTCGCCCCGTGACAGAATCGACAGCAAAATCGACCGCGCCGTCGCTCCCATAATTTCTTTCGATAGCATGATGTAGTTGGCTTTAACCTCGAAGTTCTATGTATGCCTGTTTATCATACGTAGAACTTCTAAGTAAAGCAAGTGGAGACACGAAGGCTATCGATTGATAGCGTAGAGAAATTGGGTCGCTAGGTTAGAAGCGATGGGGATGTAACCCAAACGATCAGGTGGCGATTCCTTGATGTCGAAGCCGTAAGACAGGCTGTCCGGTGGGTTCGTGCATGGTCTCGTGCATCAGCGTGAAGCCATAGCGGTCGTAGAAGCGCCGCCCGATGGTGTTGACCTTGAACACCTCGACTTCGAGGTCGCCCCGCAAGTCCTTGGCCTTGTTCATCAGAGCAAATCCCGCGCCTGTGCCGTGATGCGCAGGATCCACAAACAGGCCGCCGACTTCGTTGCCAATAAGGGCAAGAAAGCCGATGACGTGCCCGTCTTGCTCGATAATCCACGTCTCGGCATGTGGCATGTAGACGTTCGGGATATTGTATCGCTCCTGCGCGATAAACGCGTCCGTCATGAACGGGTGCGCGAGCCGGTTGGCGCGCTCCCATGTATTGAGCATCGGCACCAAGTCCTCGGGTGCGTAGGGACGGATAGTTCGTATCATGCAGCGACTTACTGGTCGGTGGCCGGGAGTATACGGTTTTGGAGGGCCCGGTACGTCGATTTCTGGGCGCGGCCATGAATGTGCCAGCCATTGAAGACAGCGACGATGTCGTAGGCCGGAGCGATGAGCACAAATTGCCCGCCGTAACCGTTGCCCGCAAAGACGAGCGCCTCACCGTCCTGCTGGTCGGGCACCCACCACTGATAGCCGTAGCCCGGCCCGTCGTAGCTATCGTTGGGCTGCACGTCGGGCACAATGGGTTTGATGGACGTTTCGACCCATTCACGGGAGATGATCTGCTCGCCATCCCAGACACCGCCGCGCAGGAACAGGTAGCCAATGCGGGCGAGGTCGTGGGTTTTCAGGTAGAGGCCGCCTTCGGTATCGGCCTCGTCGCTGGGCGTGATCTTCCAATAGTAATCGGTGATGCCGAGCGGCGCAAACAGCCGTTCGGCCGCCCACAAATCGGCGCGCTGTCCCGTAGCTTGCCGGATGATCTCGCCGATCAGTACACTCGCACCGTCATTGTATTCGTAGACCGTACCAGGGTCGGCGTCCATCGGTTGGCCGAGGATGAAGGGCATCCACGCGTCACTGAGTTCCATCGCGATGGTGCTGTGTTCGCTATCATCATAGCCACCCGCCGTGTTCCATTCGATGCCGCTGCGCATCGTCAGCAGGTCTTCGAGCGTCATCGCCGCCTTGCGCGGGTCCGACGTGTCTGGGTTGTAGTCAGCGAAGAATGGCATCACGGGCACATCCACACCTTCGATCAAACCTTCGTCGAGCGCGATGCCCAGAGCAGCCGACGTGACGCTTTTGGTGACTGACTGTAAGCTGTGGAGTTCTGTGCCTTGGTAGTAGGGATGCCAGTCGGGGTGGTCGTAGTTGTACTGGTGATTCGTCGTGTCGTAGGCCGCCGCGATAGTGGCATAATCCTGCTCGTAGTGGTAGTCGGCGACAACGCGTCCATGCCGAATGAGCAGGAAATGGTCGACGAGGCCATAGGCCCCATCAAGGATGTCTTGGTGCAACGCTTCGATCGCTGCTGGGTCGATGCCTTCTGCTTCTGGCGTTGAAGTGGGCCACGTTTCACCGGGCCATATGGGTTGCTCTTGGGCAGCAAGGGGTTGCAGGAGGAAGCCTGCAAAGAGGGCGAGTAGGAAACAAGAGCGGCGTAAACTAGACATCACGTGCGCGGGCTGTGGTGAGAGCGAAGACAGCTAGAGGCTGTCTGGGAATTGGATTCACAGGAAGAGTGCGAGCGAAAAGCGTCCACGCAAGGCGCACGAAGCAGGCGATGCAGCAGCATCGTCGATGCAGTAGAACGCTGAGTGGACGTTTTGCAGCTGTGCGCCTTCGTGAAGACGAAGTCCAAACAGCCTGTGACAGTCTACATCCTACGTCGCACGAATGCGAGGAACACACCGTGTCATTTCTTGCTCACGAAGTTGAGTGCTTCGATGAGTAAGGCGTCCCAGTACCCGGCATCGCGATCAGAAACGCGCACCCACTCCTTGAATCGCCGCCCCGCTGGAGCAAACGCATACCCGCTGCCCTCGTCGATCATCGCCTGTACCCGCTTGGCTGGGAGTTTGGCAATCAGGTCGCCCGTCTTGGGTTCTGCCGAGACAAAAAAGTCGCCATTGATGCGTAAGCAGGGGAAACCCATCATGGTGCTGCGTTCGATGCCATCGTGTTTGAGGAGCGGCGCGGTGCGTTCCCAGAAAAAGGTGGTTGTTGAGGATGTTTGAGACATGGTGCTGTGCTGGAC
>CAYYHN010000400.1:0-4005 GCA_964471245.1 uncultured Rhodothermaceae bacterium
ACAAAGCCGAGCAGCGCATGGGCGAACTGTTCACCCTGTTCACCTTCTTGGCCCTCGTGATTGCAGCCTTAGGCTTGTTTGGCCTCGCCGCTTTCACCACGGAGCAGCGTACCAAAGAGATTGGCGTGCGCAAGGTGATGGGCGCAACCGTCCCGGGCATTGTCTTGTTGCTCTCGAAGGAGTTTGCCCGTCTTGTGGTCCTTGCCGCCGTCGTCATACTGCCGTTTGCCTACTACGGGATGCATACATGGCTTGCCGACTTTGTCTACCGCATCGACCTCCACATCGGGTACGTCGTAACGGCTTTGCTGCTTACGATGCTGCTGGCGTTCGGAACGGTATGCTACCAAGCCATCAAAGCGGCGCGCTCCAATCCTGTGCATGCCCTTCGGTACGAGTAGATAGAGCCGCCGACAGATTCAGCTATCCTAAACACAGTTTTCCGAGCAAAGTCGGCCGTGAGGCCCCCGTAACGGAGGGGACGTTCGTTGGGATACCGTCGATGTGGGCGTGGGCGAGGAGGGCAAAGCAGAGCGCTTCCTTGGCGTCGGGGTCGACGCCGTAAGTGTCGATTGGGGCGACCCGGGTGGGGGCGAAGAGGTCGCTGAGCAGCCGCATCAGCGTGGCATTGTGGCGGCCGCCGCCAGAGGCAATGAGCACATCGAGTTGGTGCTGCGGCGCAATGAAGCGCTGGTAAGCGTCGTGGATGCTATGGGCCGTGAAGGCTGTGACAGTCGCGAGCAGATCGTGCGGTGTCAGGTCAGCGTTGCCGTGGGCATCCAGCCAGTGCGCGCCGAAGTATTCGCGCCCGGTCGATTTGGGCGGTGGTTGGGCAAAGTAGGGGTCGGCCAGCCATGTGTGGAGCGTCGCGTCGTGCACCGTGCCTTGGGCGGCCCGTGCGCCGTCCGCATCGTAGCTCACGCCGAAGTGCCTTTGCGCCACAAGGTCGATCAGCATGTTAGCGGGGCCGGTGTCGAAGGCGTAGACGGCGGTGCTGTCTGCGCCCGCTGGGAGCACACTGACGTTGGCGATGCCGCCGAGGTTGAGCAGGCCACGCGTCTGGTGGGCATCGGCAAAACAGGCATAGTCGAAGTGCGGCACGAGCGGTGCGCCTTGCCCACCTAGCGCCATGTCGGCCACACGAAAGTCGCCAACCACGGGGATGCCGAGCAGGTTCGCCAGCACTGATGGGTCGCCGATCTGCAATGTGGAGGTCACGGATGCGCCAGCACAGTCGGTGGCTTCAGGAATGTGGTACACGGTCTGCCCGTGCGAGCCGACAAGGTCGAGATCCGCAAGCGTCAGGCCGGCTTTGCCGAGCACGTTACGGATGGCCGCTGCGTAGATGTGCGCGAGGCGGACGTTAAGCTGGCTCAGGTCGGCGACCGATGAGGTGGCAGGCACTGAATTCCGTAGCAGCAGTGCGCGCACGGCTTCGGGGTACGGCGTGCTAGCAAAAGCGATCTGCTCGATGCGTACACCGCGTCCTTGGCCGCTGAGGCGTGCCAGCACCGCGTCGACACCGTCCAGCGAGGTGCCACTCATCAACCCCGCAACGAGGCGTTCCGGTTGTGTCCAGAGTGCGCGCAGCCGGTCCATGCTGCTCATTTCTTGCGCGTCCGTTTGCGCAAGTCGGTAGCCATTGCATGGTACTCCTCAGCGCGATCGGGTTGTTGCTCTGCAAGCTTGTCATAGACATTGGCTGCCTCACCAAACTGCTTCTGCGCAGCGTAGATGCGCGCTAGCGTCTCCGAGACCATATCTTCGATATCGCTCTCCAACTCGGGCGCTGGAAGTGCGTCCATATCTGGACGTGGTTCAATACGCGCGCCTTCAAGCTGTGCGATCAGGTCATCGAGGTTGTCGAACGACCCTGCTCGGGCTGTAGAACGTGCACTTCTAGGCGAAGAACTTATCGAACGCGGCTTGGAGCCGAGGACCGTTTGAGGCTCCGTTGCTGGTACCGGAGTGAGGCGTGCTTCGGCTGGAAAAGCCATCCGTGACTGGATGGGCTTCAAGCTGACATCGATTTCTTTATGGTTGCTATCGGCGACACTAGGTGCAGTCGTTTGCCGAGGCGTTTCGCTTGGTGCCACGGGTCTGCTTACGGGTGTCGGTTTCGGGACAGGCGCCGTTTTCGCGCGGGCCGCACGGCGCAGCATTTGGGTGCTGTGTAGCAAGCTGGCACGTAGCACTTGGCTGGTGGGTACCAAGAGGCACGCTTTCTTCCACGTGGTGTGCGCTTCGGTCCATTGCTCCGTCATGCCATAGGCTCGTGCAAGCAAGACATGGGCGGCCGCATAGGAGGGCATCATGCGTACAACAGGCTCCAACCGCGTTACCACGGTAATGGCTTCCCCGGCGTCCAGATGGGCAGCCGCATCCCGTAAATCAGGCATCAGCATAGCGAATGTAGGTCCTCGGGGTCAATGACGTAAAAGCAATGGACGGGGCCGGGCAAGGTACGGAATGCATGTCATTTTCGCCAAGGAAAGCGGGTTATGTCCGCTATGTCGTGCGCCGTGCTTGCCAATATTGCTGCACATTGTAGAGCGTGACGAGGCCAAACCCGAACGCAAACAGTGCTTGGAACGGCACGGCTGCCCATTCACCGTAGTAGATGACGATGCCCAAGCCAGCGAGGCAGTACATCAGCAGGAGCAATTCAAGCCAAACGACGCCTGGGATCTTCGTCTCAGCATAGTTGAGCTTCCACCACGGCGTCTTCGCTGCGCCTTGGCCATCATGGCGGTACTTTGGTGTTCGCACAAAGGCGGACTTCTTGCCGCGCCAAGCTTCTAGGATCGCCCGCGTATTGCTGATGGCCATGCCCATGCTGCCCGCCAAAAAGACGGGGAATATTTTCATCCTCGCCCACCAATCCGGGTAGAGGGCGCGCTGTGCAAAAAGCTGGGCGAGAAAAAAGCCGACGAAGCCGAGCATACCGAAGCCCATGATGGCGAAGTAGAGGTCGCTAGGTCCTTGGCCCAAGTTCTTGAGCAGCAACAGCGGCGCATGCAGCGCGGCTACTAACACCACAAAAGGAAACGCAATATGCGCCGTTAGTTGGATCGTGCCTTCGAGTTTGACAGGCCATGGCTGGTCGGAGCGGAGAAAGGTGCCCAACATCTTGCGCGTCGTTTGGGCTGCGCCCTTTGTCCAGCGGAATTGCTGGTTCCGAAAGGCGTTCATGTCGACGGGTAGCTCTGCTGGCACCACTACATCAGGTAGGAAGGTAAACTGCCAGCCCCGCATCTGGGCTCTGAAGCTGAGGTCGAGGTCTTCGGTCAGCGTGTCGCTCTGCCAGCCGCCTGCGTCTTCGATGCATGCCGTTCGCCAAATACCAGCGGTGCCGTTGAAGTTGATGAAGCAGCCCGTCAGGTTGCGGACGTGCTGTTCCATGGCGAAATGGGTGTCGAGGCCAAACGCTTGCATGCGCGTGAGGATCGACTGCTCATCGTTGAGGTGGCCCCAGCGCGCTTGCACGAGCCCAATGCGGTCGTCGTCAAAGTGGGGAATGGTGCGCTGCAGAAAGTCGGCTGTGGGGATAAAGTCGGCGTCGAAGATGGCGATGAATGCGCCGGAAGCAAGCCGCATTCCGTGGGCGAGCGCTCCCGCCTTGTAGCCTTGCCGATTGGTGCGGTGGATGTGTACGATGTCGAGGCCGTGCTTTTCCCAATGCGCCACACGCTTCGCCACGAGGTCCACCGTCTCATCCGTCGAGTCGTCCAGCACTTGGATTTCGAGCAGATGGCGCGGATAGTTCAGCGCTGCACACGCATCAATGAGGCGTTCGGCCACATAGGCTTCGTTGAACAATGGCAGTTGCACCGTCACCCGAGGCCAGTCGGCAGTGGGATGTGGGAGGTCGTCGGGGTCGGGTACAGGGCCGGTGCGCAAGCGGTCGTGCTTCGCATGCGCCAGCGCCAGCCACAGCAAATTTGCGCCGTAAACCATTAAAATCGCCATCCCGATGGCATAGAGCGTAGCAAGCATAGTGTTGAG
>CAYYHN010000400.1:4030-4918 GCA_964471245.1 uncultured Rhodothermaceae bacterium
GGCCATTGGCCATTGGCCCTTAGCTATTGGTCGGGGAGCGCCCCCAAAGGCCAACGGCTAAAGGCTAACGGCTTCATTTACCAATTCGACGTGGCCGCCGTAAAGATCTCATCGGCGATGATTTCGAGGGCGGTTTGGGCAGCGTTGGTTTCCTCGGTGAGGTCGCCGCCTGCATCGTAGTCTTCGAAACCCGAGAAATCGTTACGCGTCAGCAATTCATCGCCTCGCACACGGTCCTCGTACTGCACCGACACGCTGATGGTAACGCGGTTGCGTTCGGCTACTTCGCCACTATCGACGCCGCCCACAGCCGTCGGCTGGTTCGCGTAGCGACCAATGGTGACCGTCAGCACGGCGTCGGCGGTGCTTTCGTCGGTGGCGAGTGCGAGGCGCGTCTGCTGCACGAAGCGTTGCTGCAGCAGCGTCGTCAAGCGCTGATCGAGGTCGGTGATGCCGCTGATGCTGTTGTCGATGACCAGCGGAATCGCGATGGTGTTCAAGTGCGACGGGATGGTTGCCCCGGTGAAGCTGTAATACCCGCAGCCACTCGTGCCAAACACGGTGAGCAGCACGCCGAAGGCAACAAGGCGTCGGATCTGGTTTTGGATAGCGCGGCGCGGTCGTTGGCTATTGGCTATTGGCTGTTGGGTCTCGGTTTGCACGGCGCGCCCAACCCGAGCAGCACCATCAATATCGATTTTTGATACGTCCATCAGGCAGGCGCTTCGGCTTCTTCGAACTCTTTGATCTTGCGATAGAGCGTCCGCTCGCTGATGCCCAGTGCTTTGGCCGTCTGCCGCCGATTGCCCTCGAACCGCTCCAGTGCCATCGTGATCAATCGGCGCTCGGCATCTTCCAGCGTCGGTAAGGGGTCTTCCTCGACCGTTT
>CAYYHN010000401.1:0-1540 GCA_964471245.1 uncultured Rhodothermaceae bacterium
TGTCCTTCGTCATGCACGTCACCTTGCGGCGGCCGTGGGCGCGTGCGTATTCGAAGGCGTAGCGGACGATGGCTTCGCAGCCGGGGCGCGTGATCAGCTTGAGTGTCTGGGTGACCTCGGTCGTCTGCTGGTGCTCAATTCCCGCGTAGGTGTCTTCCTCGTTCTCGCGGATGATGACGAGATCCATATGCTGCTGCGGCGCGGCCACATACGGGCTGAAGCTCTGGCACGGACGGACGTTGGCAAACATGCCGAGTGACTTGCGGAGCGTCACGTTCAAGCTCTTGTAGCCGCCGCCTTGCGGGGTCGTGATGGGTCCCTTTAGTAGCACGCGATTACGGCGCAGCACATCCCAAGCCTCCGGCGAGATGCCCGACGTGTGGCCTTGCAGATACACCTGCTCGCCCACTTCAATGACATCGTAACGGAGCGGTGCACCAGCAGCTTCCAGAATGCGGAGTGTCGCCTCCATAATTTCCGGACCGATGCCATCGCCATAGGCTACAGCGATGGGAATGGGCGATTGGGTAGTAGATGAAGCAGTAGCGACGTTGGGTGCGTCAGGCATAGTTGTGCAACAGTTTATTTGAGAGAGGGACAGGAACGAGATCGCAGGCGGTAGAGGCAGCTCAGCCGCATCGGAAGCGGCTAGCAGCACGATATACCGCAAGCGTCGGGAGGAGTAGGAGCCAATATGCTGACAGCTTCGCGGCAGGCATCAACGCGCCATGCTGCATTCAAGCGGCGTCAGGAAAGCCAGCCATGCCACCTGCGGACACGAGGTGGGTCGGTCGAGCACGATGTACGTGGGAAAGCGCGACACGGGCGGGCAAGAAATCGTTCAAAATTGCGCGCGCTACTTACGGCAAGAGAAAAGCCTTGTTTCTGGCTGTTTAGACCACTTCTGTTAAGTTGCTACGAAAGCCGATATGGACGGTGGAGATGAGTTGTGGTGATAAACAAGGTATAAGACTACGCCAAATACAGACAAGACGGAGCACTCACGTAGTGTTTGCGTAGCGTATCCGCTGTACAAAGCCTAAAGTTGGCCGCCTCATGCCGATGACTCATGTAGTCTGAACGATTTGGCAACGGCAGAATTACGCCAGCGCCACTGACTCGCCCCGCTCTGGTGCGGTGACATTTCGGTAGCCGTTTGCTTCGAGCGTAGCCTTAAAGAGGTCTTGCCGCTTGGGCGCGCCGTGCACGAGGAAGATGTTCTTGAACCGCTCGCGATCCATCTGCCCGATGAAACCCAGCAGTCCCGGCTCGTCGGCGTGGGCGGAGTAGCTGTTCATGATGACGACCTCGGCACGGAGTGGGTGCAGTTCGCCGAAGATGCGTACTTCGGGGCGGCGCTCGATCAGGCGTTTGCCTAGCGTGTGGTCCGCACAGTAGCCGACCATCAGCACCGTGTTACGCTTGTCTTCGATGTTGTTGCGCAGGTGGTGCAGGATGCGTCCCGCCTCGCACATGCCCGAAGCCGAGATGATGACCATTGGCACGCGCATGCCGTTGAGCGCCTTCGAGTCGGAGGCTT
>CAYYHN010000401.1:1550-4915 GCA_964471245.1 uncultured Rhodothermaceae bacterium
AGGCGCTCAAAGCCAAACGGGTTGTCGTCCGTCAGCATATAGTCGCGGATCTGCTGGTCGTAGCACTCGGGGTGCGACTGGTAGATGCCCGTTGCATTCACGGCGAGCGGGCTATCGACGTAGACCGGGATGTCCGGCAGGTCACCGTTGTGTTCGAGTTGGTCGAGTGCGTAGACGATCTCCTGCGTGCGGCCCACGGCGAAGGCTGGAATGATGAGCTTGCCGCCCCGCGCACTCGTTCGCCGGACAACCTCAGCGAGCGCCTCCTTCGAGCGATCCGGCGGGTCGTGTGTCTTGCCACCGTACGTCGACTCGGTGATCAGGTAGTCGCAGTCGTCCATCTTGTGCGGATCGCGCAGGATAGGCCGCCCCGGGTTGCCGATGTCGCCCGTGAAGCCGAGCCGGACGGTCTTGCCCCGCTCCTGCACCGTCAGCACCATCGACGCCGAGCCCAAGATGTGCCCGGCATCGCGATAGACGACCGACACGCCTTCGGCAGGCGAAAACGGCGCATCGTACCCGACGCCAACGAAATGCTTCAACACGCCCTCGGTGTCGGCGTTCGTGTACAACGGCTCGACGGTCGGCCGCCCACGCTTGCGGTTGATCTTGTTCACAAACCGCACGTCTTTCTCTTGGATGTGCGCGCTGTCGAGCAGCATGATGCTGCACAAGCTGTAGGTCGCGTGCGTCGCGTAGATGCGACCCCGGAAGCCTTTCTTCCAAAGCTTCGGCAGCAGCCCAGCATGGTCGATGTGGGCGTGCGAAAGCAGCACGGCATCAATCGCGCGCGGGTCGAACAGGAAGTTGCGATTGAGGTGGTCGGCCTCAGAACGACGACCTTGGTACAAGCCGCAATCGAGCAGCAGCTTGGTACCGTTGTCGAGTTCGACGAGGTGGTTTGACCCGGTGACCGTGCGCGCTGCGCCGCAGAACGTGAGTTGCATAGAGGATAAGGCTATTGGCCGTTAGCCGTTGGCCATTGGTTTTTCAGGAAAGAGCGTGGGGATGTTGGCCTTTACAAGATCACTGTTTAGAAAAGTATCTAGACAACCTTGCCATACCTTTTTCATCCATGCTTGCTCTGAACTTGCGTAGCAACAAAGGCACGGCTGTTTCGCGCCAGAAAACAGGGTGGATAAATCCTGCTGACATCCCGACCCCATCATCATACTTGGCTACATGAAACGAATCTTGCTCACCGAGTTGATGACCGGTCAGAGATAAAAACAAAGATCCAATCTCGTGTCGCAACTCTTCTGGAGTCGCAGGCAAAAGACGCGCCTTACATTGACTTTGCATGTCTTGCCACAGTAACGGATCTCCACGTAGGCTCCATTGCTCTGGGGCAGGATCGAAAAGTGATGCAAATGTTTTGGGAGTACTCATGGTAACGATACCGAGAGATCACTAGAGATAGCTCCAAAGTCAAACTTCTGAGCATCCTTTCTCGCTATAGCTGTAAGTATGAAACGAAACAGGTGAAAATGCTCATATGGTCTAAAAAACCCGCTCATAGAAATCCCGCACGGGCACCCGTAGCGCCAAGGCTTCGCTAACAAGCACAGCATCGGGGCCGTCGTAGACTTCGACGAGGTAGCCTTTCTGGAATCGTGTGCAGCGACGTACGTAGGGGCGTGTAGCGTCAAGGATCCAGTACTCGGCCACGCTGTCGACGCGCAGGTAGGCGTGCAGTTTATCGTCAAGGTCGTAGCCTTTGGTGCTGTCGGACATTACTTCGATAAGCAAGGTCGGATTCAGGAGCGTAGGCGGGTTACGCGTCTCGTCGTACTGTTCCTCGCCACATATGAGCAACACGTCGGGATAGGCATAGTTGGCGCGGCCGTAGCCGGGGGCACGCACACGCAGACTCGACGTGAGTGCCAAGCAGTCCGGGCGTTGGCCTTCGAGTATACGCAGTGCATTGTGACTAATGACAGCATGGTTGCGCTGCTCGCCTGCCATCGCGACGATGTGGCCGTACCAGTATTCGAGTTTTTCCTCGCTCTCGGCATCCAACCGAAAATACTCGTCTTCGCTGACGGTGACGGTGCGGGGTTGCATGACCTTGCGTTGTATCTTCTCAACAATTCTGCATGCAATATACCAAAAGCAATAGAGGCTGACCTTGCATAGGGTACAACGATCTTGTCAGCACCCAAAAGCCCACAGCCTCAACCCCAACGTATGAAAACCTTCTTTCGCATTTTTGTCGTGGTGGCGCTGCTGGCGGTGGCGCTGCAAGGCTACCTGAGCAGTGGCGCGATGCGCAGCACGGTCGAGTCCGAGTTGGAAGCCGCGCTGGCCCGCGACGTGCAGGTCGAAGACCTCGACATCTCCATTGTACGCGACTTCCCCAACCTGTCCGTTGCACTCGAAAACGTCGTCGTCCAAGACCCGAACAATGCAGCGCGGCCCTTGATGGAGATTCCAGTCGTCTACGTCAACGTCGCGACGCTGCCCATTTTCCAGAACCAACTGATCTGCGATGTCGAGATCGATGCCGCCGAGATCCACGCGACGGTCTACGCCGACGGTAGCTCTAGCCTTGACGACCTGATCTCGGAGGAATGGCTCGCAGGCGATGAGGCGGAGAGTTCGTTTGAAGTGATCGACGTGCAGGGCTTCCGCGTGACGAACAGCACCATCGACTACCAGAACGCGCGCGGCCGCGAACTCGGCGTCGTGGGCCTCGGGGCCGACATGGCCGTCTACCTCGCCGCCGACAGCACCTCGTTCTCTGGTGACCTCACCACCACAAGCGTCCGCCTCGGAGCCGAAGGCGTCTCGCGCCAGACCGACCTGTCCTCGCAGATCCGCCTGACGCTGGCGATGGGCGAAGACCCCACCGACCTGCGCTTTACCGAGGCCACGCTGCTCGTCGGGCCGCACGAACTCGACTTAACAGGATTGCCCATCGACTGGGAGCAGATTCCCTACGTTGTCGACTTGGCGGTGCGCCTCAAAGACGCTGCAGAGTTGCCGAACCGCGAGGCACTTGAGCGCGAAATTGCTGCCCTTGAATCCGACGCCCGGCGCTACATCGAAGCCGAAAAAGACCGCCTCCGCGAAGACCTTGAAAACGCTCTCGACAACGCTGCGGACCGCGCCAAAGATGCCATTCGCGATCGCCTAAACCGCCTCGGGTGGTAAGTTTTGGGTATGGGCGTGTGGAAGTGTGGGAAGTTAGGAGCATATGAGTACCCAAACACCCCTGTGCCGAGATTTGACACAGAGGTGTTTGGGTACAATGAGCATCAAAATGGTTGATCATCGCACGTCCCGCCCCGGCCAAACGTGCAAACCGAGATCCAATATCTAACAGCAAATATCAGCGGAACTCAGTAACTAGTCCTTATACTCTT
>CAYYHN010000402.1:0-4909 GCA_964471245.1 uncultured Rhodothermaceae bacterium
ACACCGCTTCGTCTCCTCGTCTCTTCGATTCGTCGTTTCATCCCTTCGGGTGGTTTTATCTAAAGGTTAACAGTCTGTTAGTCGTTGTCGAGCTGTCACTCGTTGACAAAGTGTCAATGTTGGGGTCAAAAAAACAGCCGCAATGGAAGCTGAAGCGACTGTAAGGTCGTCGCGGGTGCGGCCGGAGCCCAGCGTAAAACGATGAGCGGCAGTTTTTGTGAGACAGTCGGTGGCTTACATGGACATCACGGTTTTTTGAACTGGCCAGCAGGCACTAAGGCATGGCCCGCCATATCGATGGTGTGGGCCGCGAGCATATCGACCGTCAGGCCGAACTTGTGGGCGAGCATGTCTGCTTTCATGCCGCCGAGCTGGAGGACGCCATGCGTCATGCCCCACAGGGTGATCGCCGTCTGCATCGGATCGCCGATGTCGCTGCGGATGCTGCCGTCCTCGATGCCCTGCTGGATCACCATAGCCATCAGGCCGAGCAACCGCTGGCCACATCCTACATAGGCTTTCTCAGCCGAGTCGGCCTCCGCATCCCAAGCCACTTCTTTGGCTTCGTAGCGGGCAAACTGCTCGAAGTAAAACGGGTACGTCTTGTAAAAGTGGATGTACGCCAGCCCAATCGCCTGAATCTTCTGTGCGCCCACCGAACTCGTCTCCACGGCTTGTTCGAACAGCTTGTATAGCAAGTCGATGGCGCGCTGGGCGATAGCGAGGTCGATGGCTGCCTTGTCATCGAAGTAGAAGTAGATCAGCGCACGGCTAAGGCGGGCTTCTTTGGCGATGTCACCCATCGTAGCCTTGTCGTAGCCCTTGCGCTCAATCACCCGCTCAGCGGCATCAATGATATCGCTCCGGCGTTGCGCTTTCTCTTCGCGGCGGCGTTCGGCAGTGATGGTGGACGTCTGCGTCATGTACTGACATGTTGTTTATCGTTGACAATGTGTCAATAGAGACGACCGCTCATGACAGAAGTTTCGCGATTCGTAGCATTTTATTGCACCTGTCCGAAAAAACGCGTAGGGTCTTTTATGGGACGCTATCGTGGTAGTCAAGATTGGTACGCGGGCTATGCTGAGGAAATTTTGGGCGTGGGTGCATGCGGTGGCACGGAGGCGGTTGGTTGCTTATGATGCAGGCTTGCCTGCTGAGGAGGCATCGCTTGTGCGTGAGCTTGCCGCTTACAAGGAAGTCGAAGCTGAACTCCGGGCTACCGCAGAGAAGTTTGGACAAGCCTTCCATGCAAGCCCGTTTGCTGCTGCAATCCTAACCATCGATGACGAGCAGTTTTTGGATGTGAATAGCGGCTTCGCGCGCTTGACGGGGTATGCGGTAGACGAGGTCTTGGGGCGCAACATGACCGATCTTGGACTTTGGCATAGCGGCGCAGCGCCCGACTCATTCATTCAGCAGTTGCTGCCCGGTGGCGGCAATGCGTCCGAGGTACAGATGCGTCGCCGCGATGGCACGTACCGCAACGTGGTGCTCACGTCGGTCCCCATCAACGTGCACGGCGAAGAGCGGCTGCTAATAATCGGGCAAGACGTAACCAAGAGCCGCGAGAACGAAGCCGCGCTGCGGGCCTCCGAGCGCAAATTCGCCACCCTATTCCGCGCCTGCCCCGATCCTATCGTCGTGACGGACATCGCCACTTTAGCTATCGTTGATGTCAGTGAAGCATTCACCGAACTGGTGGGCTACAGCCGGGACACCATCCGGGGGCATTCGGCGCATGACATGGGCATTTGGTGGAGCGAAGCCGACCGCGACAAGTTCTTCGGGACTGTCCGCGAACAAGGGTTCGCACGTAATCTTGCCCTCAACATCCGCACGAAGGCTGGGGAGTGCCGCCACATGCAACTCGCAGCCGAGCGGGTAAATTTGGGTGGCGAGCCACACCTAATTACCGTTGCCCGCGATGTGACGGAGCAACGACGCGCTGAGGATGCCTACCGGAGCGCTGAGGCTCGATTCGCCGCCGCCTTCCACACCAGCCCCGACGCCATCATCATCGCCGAGGCCGAGACGGGCAGGATTGTCGATGTCAATCCTGCCTTTGTTCGACTCACGCGCTACGAGCAGACTGAGGTGGTCGGCAAGCGCCCGAGCGAAGTGGGGGTATGGCGAGAAGGGCCGGAGCGAGCCAAGGTGATAGAGGGCTTGAGGGCGGGCACTTCTGTGCTCAATCAAGAGCTACCATTTTACACCAAGGACGGCAAGAAGCGCTGGTCCGAGGTTTTTGGCGAGGCGATCGATATCGAGGGGGTTCCGAGTCATGTCGTCGTTGCTCGCGATATCACCGACCGAAAAGCCGCGCAAGAGGCCATCCGGGTTTCAGAAGAGAAGTTCGCCAAAGCGTTCCAAGCGAGCCCCAACGCAATTACCATCACCTCGCTCCGTACAGGTCGCCTCTACGAAGTCAACAACAGTTTTGAGCGTCTGAGCGGTTTTACCCGCGAGGAGGTCGTCGGGAAGACGAGCGTTGGCCTAGATCTCTGGGCCGATCCGGCGGAACGTGAGCGCTTTGCTGAAATGCTCTACCTCGAGGGCACCATTCAAGGTTTTACGACAGCTTTTCAGGCCAAAACCCATGTGGGCTATGCCGAAGTTGCCGCCGAACTGATCGAATTGAACGACGAGCTTTGTGTCCTCACCATTATCCACGACATCACTGAACAGAAAGAGACAATTGAAGCGTTGCAACGCTCCGAAGAGAAGTTTGCGCGGGCGTTTCAAGCCAGCCCAGATGTGCTTGCACTCAGCATCGTCGAAACGGGTGAGTTGCTAGAAGTCAACAGCGTTTTCGTCGAGGCCACCGGTTATTCGCGTGCGGAATCTATCGGGCAGCGTGCCGAAGATCTAGGCTTGTGGGCCGATGGGAATGATCGGCTTGCGTTTACTGAGCAACTCAAGCGCGACGGCTTAGTGCGCAACTTCGCGACCCAAGTGTGCCGCCGCAATGGCGAGCGCCGTGACGCCGAGATGTCGGGTGAATTGCTCGAAATTGACGGCCAACTCGCGCTGCTGCTCATCGCCCGCGATGTGACTGAGCAGAACCATGCACAAGCTGCCTTGCGTGAGAGCGAAGCCCGCTACCGTGCCGTGGTACAAACCCAGACCGAGCTTATTGCGCGTAATGCACCGGATACCACCGTGCGGTTTGCCAACGAAGCCTATTGCGCCTACTTCGGCGTGCAGCCTGAGGACATCATTGGTCAGAGCTTCCTGAAGCTGATTCATGTGGAAGACCAAGCGGCTCTGCATGCGCACATCGCCGATTTGCTGGTGAATCCGCGTACGGAGTACCAAGTGCATCGGGTGTACGACCACGAGGGCAACGCACGCTGGAACGAGTGGGTCAATCAGCCCATTTTGGATGAAACCGGGCGCGTCGTTGAGTTCCAGTCTGTGGGTCGCGACATCACACCTCGGATTGAAGCCGAACTGGCCCTAAAGGCGTCCGAAGAGAAGTTTGCCAAAGCATTTCAGGCCAGCCCCGACTCGCTTACGTTGACATCGATGGCGACAGGCCAGATTGTAGAGGTAAATGAGGGCTTCGAGCAGATTACAGGCTATGCGGCTGCTGAGGTCGTTGGCAAACTCTGGACAGAATTGGATTTGTGGCGTGACCTAGAACAGTTTCGCGACCAAGTGACACGGCAAAACACGGGCGAAGCACTCCGGAACGAGCCAACCGATTTCATCAGCAAAGACGGAAGAATCATTCACGGCCTTATGTCAACAGAGCCGATTGAAATCGGTGATGAGCCATTTGCTTTGGCCGTAGTACGCGATGTAACAGCACAGCATAAGGTAGAGCAAGCTCTACGCGAGAGCGAGACCCAGTACCGAACGCTATACAGCGAAGTGGAGGAAGCTAGGAGTCGCCTCGAAAGCTTATCCCGTCGATTGGTGCGCGTACAGGAGCAAGAACGCCGGTTCGTTGCGATGGAGTTGCACGACGAAGTAGGGCAGTTGCTTACCATTGCGCGGCTCTCGCTGGAAACTGTGCAATTGGAGAACACCGAGCAGGCGCAGAAAAAGCTGCAGCAAGCACTCGATCATCTCGATACGTTAGCTAAGTCTGTCCGGAATTTATCCCTCAATTTGCGGCCGTCGATGCTCGACGATTTGGGGCTGCTACCTACCATCCAGTGGTATGTGCGGCGTTTTAGCAAAGAAAGTGGTATCCAAGTCGAATTTTCCGATGCAGGACTAGGCCGTACGCGCTTTTCCCCGGAACTGGAAATTACGGCCTTCCGTATCATGCAAGAAGCGCTCACCAATGTAGCCCGTTATGCGGGCACGACATCCGCCACTGTAGAGACTGCGTTGCATGCGTCGATGTTCGAACTCATCGTGGAAGATCAAGGCAAGGGATTTTTTCCAACTGAGGTACTAGCTCGACACCAGACCGGAGGCCTTTCAGGGATTCGGGAACGCGCAACCCTTGTGGGGGGAACTGTCGACATCCAATCTGAGCCGGGTCAGGGGACCCGGGTCGTTGTCAGCCTACCGCTATGATTCGCCTCGTCCTTGCCGAAGACCATGCCATCGTCCGCGAAGGCTTTCGTGCCATCCTAGAGGCCGAGACGGATTTGTCCGTCGTCGGCGAAGCCAGCAACGGGCAAGAAGCCGTCGATACAGTGCTCGCCCATCGCCCCGATGTGCTCATTGTGGACCTGATGTTGCCGGGCCTGAATGGGTTGGAGGTGACGTGGCAGGTCACGCGGCAATGCCCGGAAACTCGCGTCATTGTGCTTTCGATGCACGACAGTGAGCCCTATGTGCAGGAGGCACTTCAGAACGGTGCACAAGCATACATCCTCAAAAACTCCGGTGCATCTGAACTTCGCAAAGCCGTGCGGGCTGTGGTAGACGGACGGCGCTACCTCGACCC
>CAYYHN010000403.1:0-4908 GCA_964471245.1 uncultured Rhodothermaceae bacterium
CGACCGACCGCATCGCGTTGCAGGAATCAATCCTCGACGCCGTGCTCGGTGATGATTCCCGTCACCAGGTCGGCGGGCGTCACGTCGGCCCAGTTCGCCCCGCCGTCGCGGCTGACGTGCACGGGCCCGTCGTTCGAGCCGACCCACAGCAGCCCTGGCTCCAGCGGCGACTCGCGGATCTCGTAGATCGTGCTGTAGTGCTCTTCGCCTGTCACATCGCGGGTGATTGGGCTGCCCGAGACCATCTGTGTGCCTTCGGGCTGCGCCGTCAGGTCAGGACTGATTGTCGTCCACGTGCGGCCGCCGTCGGTCGTCTTGTGTACAAACTGCGAGGTGTGATACACCGTGTTCGGATCGTGCGGCGACACCTCGATGGGTGCGACGCGCTGGAAACGGTAGATCAACTCGGCGGGATTGCGGCCATACAGGTTCTGTGCGCCGACATAGTACTGCTGTTCCTGCCCTGTCTGGTGATTGTACCGCCCGAAGCGGCCCTTACAGTTGCTAAAGACCACGTCCGGGTTGCCCGGCTGCGGCACCGCTGGCCCCGTCTCGCAGCCGCCCACCGCCTTCCACCAGCCGTCCGGTCCCGAGATGCCGCTCTCGGCAGGCGGCAAGCTCGGCACCATGATCGTCGAGTTGTCCTGCTGCCCCGCATAGAGCCAATACGGAAAGCGGTCGTCTACATTAACTTGGTAGAGTTCGGCGGTATTCTGGTTCATCTGCGTGCTCCACGTCGCTCCGCCATCCCGCGACACATTCGCACCACCGTCATTCGACTGAATCATCACCTGCGGGTCGTCTGGGTTGATCCACATGTCGTGGTTGTCGCCGTGCGGTGTGCTGATGCGGCGAAAGTCCTCACCGCCGTTCACCGACTTCCAGAAGCCGAGGTTGTTCACATACACCACATCAGCGTCCGTCGGGTCGGCATCGACGTTGGTGTAATAGAACGGCCGCGTCATCAACGCACCGTTGTCGTTGACGAACGTGAACGTCTCGCCCCGGTCGTCCGAGCGATAGAGCCCTTCCTCAGCGTCCGGCGCTTCGACGAGGGCGTAAATCCGGTCGGGGTTGTCAGGCGAGACAGCGAGGTCGATCTTGCCGACGAGGTCGGTGGGCAGTCCGGTCGTCAGCTTGCGCCATGTCGCGCCGCCGTCGGTCGTCTTGTAGATGCCGCTCTCCTCGGTGTCGCCGCTGATGATCGTCCACGGCTTGCGCTCGGCACGCCACATCGCCACGTAGATCTCGTTGGGGTCAGCAGGGTTGAGTTCAAGGTCGACGGCCCCGGTGCTGTCCGAGACGAAGAAGAGGCGGTCCCAGCTTTGGCCGCCGTCCTGTGAACGGTAGACGCCGCGCTCGTTCGTCGGCTTAAACGGGTTGCCGAGCGCTGCCACATATACGAGGTCTGGATTTGTCGGGTGCACCTCAACGCTCGTCAGTTGCCCCATGTCGCGCAGGCCCATCGCCTCCCACGTCTGGCAGCCGTCAGTGCTTTTGTAGAAGCCACGCCCGACGATCACGTTGCTTCGCAGTCCATCCGAACCGGTGCCCACATAAACCACGCTATCGGCCGCCGGGGCCACGCGGATCGCGCCGATGGAGGCCGTCTCAAACGCCTGATCAGAGCAGGGCCGCCATGTTTGGCCGTAGTCGTGCGTCTTCCACACGCCGCCGCCCGTCGCGCCCATGTAGAATGTGCTCGGATGGTTTTGATGCCCGGCCACGGTCGTCACGCGCCCCCCTCGCGACGGACCAACTGAACGAAAGTCAAGACCTTCAAAAAACGCAGGGTGGACGGGTGGGGTTGAGTCTTGCGCCTGAGCATCGAGCGTGCACACAAGGCAACACGCGAGGAAGAAGAAAAAGAAACGCATGGCAACAGCCGATGTGGTAGGATGAAACGCCTCAACTTACCACATGCGACTGCGAGGGGCAACTACTCATTCACGTGGCAACTCCACGTTGGGATGCTCGACTGGAACCGCGCGTAACATGCGTTACTGAGCCCCAGAGTTCCACTGTAGTTCTTCCCATAGCTGAGCGTTGTACGTGTCGGCTACTTCTTCAGCCATCCAATAGGGAACGTGGCGCTGGCGCATACTCAGAGCCGCAAAACCTGCTGTGGCCAATCCAGCTGTCATGAGTAGCCCGCCTGCTATAGGAACGCCCATCGAAGGCAGACCACCGTCGCTTGGCAGGCCGCTACTGCTATGGGTTGCAAACATGGTAGCTCCGGCAACGATGCCAAGGCCACCTAATCCGAGCGCCATGAGCCGAACACGACGCTTACGTTTGGCCTCATCTGCCAGTGCGCTCTGGTTAACAAGTTCGAAAAAATCAGTTTCAGAGAGTGGCGTGTAGCCTTGGTATGCCTTCCAATGACGTGTATAACCGACTTGGAGCAGCTCACCCGATGCATCAACCACGTTCACGCCGGGCAGTTCGAGTAAAATGCGTTGCTCTAGAAAGCGGGCATCCTGATCGGGTGACAGCGGTGTGGTGGTCTGGCTGAATACTGGTGCTACAAAAAAGACGCAAAGGACAAGTAGAGTCGTATATTTGGAATACATACGCCATCGAATGTTTGGTGGGTAATGAGATGAGCTCTAGACTTCCACAAGGACCATGCCTCAGCCTTGTAAACACGCTAATTTCGCCTATTTCGACCTATTGCCTACCTGTCACCGCATACACTGCTCAGTCCTGCCAACAAGACGCGTCGCCAAATCACGACACCACATGTCTACACTGAAAACAGACCACACCGCTCGCGGCATCATGCCCTACATGCATCTCGCACTCATAGCCGTTGTGCTTGGGTTTTTCTCATTTTCGGCGCTCGCACAGCCCTCCATCGACAAAGTGGAACCGCCGAACTGGTGGGTGGGGATGCAGTGGGATCGTGTGCAACTGATGGTTTATGGCGAGAACCTAGCGGGTGTGCAGGCGGCCTTCAACGATGACCGACTCCGCGTGACGGGCGTGCATACGCTGGAGAGCAGCAGCTACGCGTTCGTCGACGTGTACGTCCCGGCCGATCTCTCACCGGGCAGCTACACGCTTTCGCTTACGACGGCTGCGGGCAGCACAACGCACGACTGGGCCATCGAGACCCGTGCCCCAAGCGAAGGCCGCCACCAAGGCTTCAGTATGGACGACGTGGTGTACCTGCTCACCCCCGACCGCTTCGCCAACGGCAACCTCGACAACGACGCCGTGGATGGGTTGATGGAAGGCGTCGACCGCAGCAACCCCGGCATGCGCCACGGCGGCGACCTCGACGGCCTCATTGGCAAGCTCGACTACCTTGCAGACCTCGGCGTGACGGCGCTCTGGCTGAACCCCGTGCTCGAAAACAACGGGCGCTACAGCTACCACGGCTATGCGGCCACCGACCTCTACCAGATCGATGCACGCTTTGGCAGCAATGCCGACTACAAGCGGTTCGTCGAGGAAGCACAGGCGCGTGGGCTGAAGGTGATCTTCGACCACGTCAACAACCACATCGGCATCAACCACCCGTGGATGCAAGACCTACCCGCTGCCTCGTGGATCCACGGCACGCGCGACGACAAGCTACCGCGCAGCCACTACAAGCTCGCTACAACGGACCCCTACGCCGACCCCTACACTGCCGAGCGCATGCGCAGCTTCTGGTTCGTCGACAGCATGCCGGACCTCGACCAATCCGATCCTTTCTTAGCGACGTACCGCATCCAGAACACACTTTGGTGGCTCGAATACACAGGCCTCGATGGCATCCGAGAAGACACCTATCCGTACGTCGACCAAGACTTCTTGGCACACTGGGCCGAGGTCATCTTTCGCGAGTATCCGAACATGAACATTGTCGGCGAGATCTGGGAAGGCGTGCCGAGTTACCTCGCCATGTGGCAGAAAGACAGCCGCCTCCCGCGCAATTACCAGACGAACCTGCCCTCAGTGATGGACTTCGCACTGACGGATGCATTCCGCGCCTACCTGCGTGGTGAAGGCAAGCTCGCAGATATCTACACCGTCCTCGCACAGGACTTCCTCTATACGGACCCGACTAACTTGGTGACGTTCCTCGACAACCACGACATGACGCGTGGCATGTACGAAACCAACGGCGATCCGACGCGGCTCCGCCAGGTACTGGCGATGCTTCTCACCACACGCCGCATTCCGCAGCTTCTCTACGGCACTGAGATCGGAATGATCGGCGGCGAAAGCCACGTCGAACTCCGGGCCGACATGCCCGGCGGCTGGCCCGACGATGATCGCAGCGTCTTTACCGCCGAAGGTCGCACCGATGCCGAGAACGCACTGTTCGACTTCACGCGCCAACTCTTGCACCTGCGCCGCGACCACGTGGCCCTTCGGCGTGGCGAACTGGTCCACTACCCGACTCACTACGACCGTGACACGTACAAGTACCTCCGCATCCACGAAGATGAAACCATCCTCGTCGTCGTCAACGGCCATGATTACGAGCGGCAGGTCGACCTATCCGAGATGGCTTGGCGATTTCCTGATCAGCTTGAAGCACGAAACCTGCTTACGGGCGAGGCGATAACCATCGATGTCGCGGCAGGCTTCCCCATCGGCGCGTATGGCGTGCACATCTTACGTTTGGAACCGTAGCGCAACGTGTGGGCAAACGAAGCGGTATCGCCTCATATCGATGACTTATTGGGGACTTCCTCGCCCGTGTACTCAGACGGTGCCACCTTGTAGACCTCCCGAAATGCTTTCCGGAAGTGCGACAAGCTCTGAAAGCCCACCTCGTACGCGATCTCTTTCACACTGCCTTGCCTTTCCGCAAGCAATCGGGCTGCTTCTACCAACCGTACCTCGCGGATGAAGGTACCGGGCTGGACATCCATTACACCTTTCAACTTTCGATACAGTTGCCGCCGGCTC
>CAYYHN010000404.1:0-4906 GCA_964471245.1 uncultured Rhodothermaceae bacterium
AAGCACCACACGCTGTTCTTCGACGAAGACCTCGACGCCCACGCGCACGAGATCTACGAAGCACCTGCATGGCCCACGCGCCCGCTGTTCTACGCCTGCTGCCCTTCCCAAACCGACCCAACCATAGCGCCCGAAGGCTGCGAAAACCTCTTCCTCCTCGTTCCCGTCGCCCCGAATCTGCCGGACGATGATGCCACGCGCGCGCGGCTTTACGATGTGGTGATGACGCGCCTCGAAGCGCTCACTGGCCAGTCCATCCGCGACGACATTATCGTCTACCGCAGCTACGCCCACCGCGACTTCAAGGCTGACTACCAGGCCTTCAAGGGCAATGCCTATGGTCTCGCCAACACGCTCACACAGACGGCTGTGCTCAAACCCGCCATGCGCGCCCGTAAAGTCCGGAACCTCTACTATACGGGGCAACTCACGGTGCCTGGCCCCGGCGTGCCGCCGTCGCTCATCTCCGGACAAGTCGTTAGTGATGTCATCCTAGGGCGCTAATCGGTCCGCCAGATAGCCTCCGCACCGTCCATTTTGAGCACGACCCAGACGTGCGGCAACGTCAACACGGCGATCAGGACCAAGTAGAGGCCGAGCCATGCGGTGAGGTCGTCCGGTGGGAAGGGAACGAACATATACAACGCCCCAAGCAGGCCTAGGGAGGCAAGCGTTGTCGGCCATGCGTGGCGGACGAGGCGAGTGGCTACATGCTTCAGCGTTGGCCGAGGAATCCGCACAAGGCGCTGCCCTTGCGGGTTTAAATGTGCGTTCTCGTAGGCGAGCAAGCGAGCCAAATGGCGCGCGGCGTGCCAACAACAGAAGTACAAGCCAACCGCAAGTACCGGGTGCACAAGGGCAAAAAACACAATGAGCAGCAGCACCTCGGCCATATCCTCGCGCCATGCCGATAAGCCGTGCACGCGCGCCGCCACACGGTACGTTGTCCACGCATAGCCTAAGACGACAGTAGCATAAACAAGCCCTAGGCTCCACTGCAATGCTGGGCTCAGAAAGACCTCAGCCGAGCCATTGGCATGCAGCGCCTGTACGGTCGCACCAGCTACCTCGGCGTAGATTTCGGGGAATGCTAGCAGCGGGACCAGCATCGGCAAGCCGCCGCGCACGAAGACAGCAGCAGCACGGTACGCTCTGGTTGGCAAATGTGCAGCACGGGTGAGCCAGAGCAGGCTGTGCAAGTCGCCTTGGCCCCAATGAAACCATGTCAGCGCGATGAAACTGAGACACGCCACCAAGGGCGCAACCAACCACACCATTAGGTACGCTGCGGCAATCGCCAGATACGGCACAATCACCCGCGCTAAGCTCAGCAGTCGCATCGGCTGCTGGCGGAGGCGTAGCAAGATCACGTGATCGACGGCTCCGTGGGGAAGGCCGAGGAAGATGAGGCTTGCGATGAACGGAACGAAGAGCCACCGTTCTGGAAGTGTGATGTCAAAGGCATATGCCAAGGCAAGCAGACCAAACAGACCCCAGATCGGCACCGTAAGCCATGCATGCAAACGCGCGTGGCCAGCACGTCCGTCAGCAAGAGCCGGAACGAACAATATTTGGGCAGCGTCGGCCATAGGACTCAAGTTGTGTCCAACTTTCGTGGGATGGAATGGGTGGACAGGGTGTACGAGAAAAGGGACTTCCCCCTCTAAACCGTTCATCCTTCAAGCTGTGTCCAGCTTTCGTGGCATGGATGACGAGAATGGATGCGGTAAAATTGGAGCCTAGCCCACTTTTCATCCCTTCCACCCCTACAAACCGTCCAACCTTCAAGTTGTGTGGCCTACCACACAACTTGCGTTAGCTGGGACGTTCAGCGAGTGCGGGCACCTTCAGCGTATGGAGCATCAGCAGCAAGCCTTGCACCACCAAGATGTTGGTGACGAGGAAGAACGTCGCTTCTTCCAGCGGCAACCCCAACAGGTTGATGCCAAGCGTATAGGTCTCAGAGATGTGCCAGATGCCTACGCCAATTGCGATGCGGTCGGCGATGCAGAGATAGAGCGTCGGGCTGACAACACCAATCCACCACAGGTGCCGCAGACGCCACAGGTGGTGGCCGCCGTATGACCATTGGAACGCCAACACCGGCGCAGCCCAAACCAGAATGAGCGCCATGTATAGGCTGCTATCGTACTGAAGCATCACCAAACCAATGCCACTGAGCACGAGGAAAAACGCCGTACCAGCCCAGCGCGCCTTGGTCGACGGCTGCCGATCGGCGTGTTCGCGTTGGCTCCAGATGCTGCGAAAAAGCCAGAGACCCGTCAGGATAGGTTGAAGCACGAAGAACATGTATTCCTCGATGGGCACATAACCCGCCGTCGCGATGACACGGTCCGCGCCGTAGCCCCAGACGCCTTTCATCACTAGGTAGTTGTCCCAAGGCGTGGTGTAGACGAATGCAATGACCGTGATGGTCAGTAGCGACGCTCCAGCTTTCATCAGATCGCTCGATACGACGCGCGGCCCAACCAGCTTCAGCAAAAAGATCGCCGGCAGGGTGAAGATGAAGTGGAACTGGAGGTAGGTCATCGAGAACATGGCGGCACCAACGGAGGTGAAGCAGACAGCAACGTAGCATCCAACCACGCGCTGCTTCTGAGGGTGGCACAAAGGCAGGGCGGCAACCGATTGCGGTGGTGTTGCGGCCCTGCCCGTGCCTTCGGCAGGCGAGGTGGTTTCCTAAACCACCAGCGTAAATGCATTGCTGAAGGGCGACCTGCGCCCCTTTACCTATCCCTGTCGCAACCCGGTGCGCAGGTGCCCTTCAGCAGTTGGCGAGATGTGGGAGAACAACAACCTCACCAAAGCCTGAGTGTGTTAGGCGTAAGCTTTCTCAGCCGTACCCGTTTCCACACTCCAACCGTCAGCGTCTGACTTGGCGCGAGCGATGGCATAGATCATAACACCAAAGCCAGCTTTGGCCAGCACGTCACAGATCGTGTAGCCAACCTGTACGAACACCTCTGCACCAGCACCCGTCCAACCGAAGAACGGCCCCATGTAGGCGATCGGGTAGAAACCCCACGTGGCGATGAGAAGCAAGCGGATGTTGCGCGTCAATACCTGCACGCGGGCAGGCTGCGTCTTCATGGCTTCGCCCAGTTCGCCCCAGAGAACATAGAGGATGTATACGAAAGGAATCGTGCTTAAAAAGCCCCAAAGGCCGCGCTCACCGAACATGCTCATAGCTTCGCCAGCTTCTGGGCGGATAATCTCGCCGGGGTAACCCAAGGCAATCATCAACGCCGAAGCGATCACGAGTTTAGTGAGAAGCGGGCCGCTCTTCGAACGTGCGAGCGCCAACACAAGGATGAGTTCAACCAGAAGGAGTGGCACCGTCAGGAGCCAGTCTACGTAGCGGTAGGCATCGTTAAACGGCTCGCCGCTGGCGACGTATTGACCGTTCGAGAGCGTGTAAGCGTGCTCCCAACTGCCCATGATGCGGAAATAGTGGTAGGCTGCAATGCCAACGACCAGCATCGAGACCATCAGCGAGATCCGGTACTTTGGCGCGACACGGCTCTGGCCGACAAAGAAAAACACGAAGGCCGCTAACATCGAGGCCACCGTGAAGGAGAACATGTTGTAAACGAGTGAATACTCGCCCACAGTTAGGGTAGGTAGATCAAACATGAGTGCACCTGTACAGTTGTGGTAAGGAATAGGCAGCGGCTAGTGGGTACCGGCCTAGGTTGGACGCCCACTCGAAGCGCTTCCAAAGCACCTCTATGAAGCATCCATGATTTCCCCTCAAGTACTCAACCCTGAACGTTCATGTCCGTAATATTGACTTGCTACTACAGCATGAATGCCCCGGGTGTAATCCCAAATACGATCAATCTTCTACCCTGATCGTATTTGAGAGACCATCTGGGGTATTTCTTTTGGCGAAACGCCCGATGGTAACAAAAGATCGCTCTGTTGTCAAACAATTTGTCTTTTTTCTTTTCAAAACGATCTTTAAAACACAAATAGTCGCTTACACTGTTTTCCACCTGATTTTACCTCCAAGTAAACCGTGCACCTTAGCGTTTCCTCGCCATCCAAAGCACCCCGCGTCTTCAATTTCACATCAGCGAGAAATCCCCCTTTTTAGCTCAAAAAACCTGCTTACTGTCAAATGAACGCATAGGCCTTATGTGAGTGGCGACGCACCTTCAATTCGTTCAAATCGTTCACAATCACCTCGCTTGATTGCTCTTCTTTGATTGAATCGATCGCTATTTCGTGCACGAAGATGCCTGTACATGCTAGCCCTACATTATTTCTTCACAAAACAGGATATGTGACACGTCTTGACTGAACATGTTTTACACATGCTATCTTTTAGAAAAGGCGTCTGAAAACATTCAGCGCGCCTGATTTGTGAGTCAAACCGAATGCGTGCATGCTGATCCCGTTGTACTTGAGCCAAGTGCCGGCTGGCTTCCCCTCGCCTGCCGACGACCATCTCGACCGCAAACTGGATCTGAACGTTTACCTCATCCAGCGCCCTGCCGCTACGTTTTTTGTGCGCGTCCAAGGGCATTCGATGGAGGAATCCGGCATCTTTCCGGGTGCCCTACTTATTGTGGATCGCTCACTAACGCCGCGTAATGGCGATGTCGTCGTTGCCGCTGTGCATGGCGATGTGACGGTGAAGCATTTCTATCGTGAACCAGGCTGCGTCGTACTCCGTGCAGCCCATCCGGACTATCCGCCGTTGGTGCTTCACGAAGGAGCCGGTACGGTATGGGGCGTCGCTGTCCATGTCATCAATCACCTGCGTCGTCGCCCATGAGCCTGCTTGCGTTAGTCGACTGCAACAACTTTTACGTAAGCTGCGAGCGCGTCTTCGACCCAACACTGGCGAAGCGTCCGGTGGTGGTGCTGAGCAACAACGACG
>CAYYHN010000405.1:0-4906 GCA_964471245.1 uncultured Rhodothermaceae bacterium
AATCTCGCGCCCTTGGTTGTAGAGGTCGCCTTTCAGGTCGCCCGAGATGTCGACGACGCGGAGGCCGCCGTTGTAGTAGCCGATGTAGAGCTTGTCGTCTTCCACCCAAAAGTTGTGCGTCCCGGCTTCGGGCACTTCGTAGCGCGCGACTTCCGCTGGGTTTTCGGGATCGGTGAAGTCGATGAAGTGGATCCAGCCTGCGGCACGCGTCGGGCGGTCTTCGGTGTTGAGGCCGTACGGGAAGGCTTCGTCACCCGCGATGATGTAGAATTTGCCCGTCTCGGGGTCTTTGTACGGGAAGGCCGCGTGGTTCCAGCCACTCGGGTAGGCGTAGTGTCCGATGACAACGGGGTTTGAGACCGAGCCGCCCTTCACGCCGTTGCCTACATCGACCATGTAGACGCCATCGCTCCAGTTAGACGAGTAGGCGATCCCATCGACCACCCAGACGTCATGGATAGCGTGGCCCGGCGTGTCGAGTTCAAAACGCCCGACGCGGTACGGGTTGGCTGGGTCTTCGATATTGATGATGTCGTAGCGTTGTCCGTTGTTGACGGCGTAGACGTGGTTGTCGTAGATGAACACGTTGTGCACGCCGCCCGTCATTTCTTCGTCGTATTTGGCGAGTTCGCTGACGTTGTACGGATCGGAGCAGTCGAGAAGGACGAAGCCATTCTTGCGGTTTGAGGCCCCTTCGCGCGTCATGATGCAGACGTTGCCATCTTCGCTCACTTTCACGTCGTTCACTGTGCGCGCATCGACGGTCATCGTATCGGTGGGAATCGGGTTGGCAGGGTCGGTCACGTCCCAGAAGTAGGCTTCGCCGTTGCCGCCCCACGTGCCTGTGATGGCGTAGTCGCGGCCGTCTTGCCCTTCCCACACCCACAGGTCGGAGGTGTGTACGTTCGAGACGAGCGCATGCCCAATCAGTTCGATTTCCTGTGCGACTTCGCGCTGGTCAATGCGGACGATATGATAGTCGGCCATCGTCCCGCTGGAAGCGATAATCGTGTAGAGGCCGGGATCGTCGGCGACGAATGAGCCATCGGTGTCCATCTGACCGCTGGAGGCGACACCGTTGTCGTCGTCGAGCTGGGCTTGGAAGCTGTACTGGATTGGGGCGTCATTGACGACAGCGCCTTGGGCGTCATAGGCCGTGGCACCAAACTGGAGCACGTCGCCGGTGCGTGCGGTCTCGGCGCTGCTACCGAGTTCAAGGCGCACGACGGGGTTGGGCACCACCTCGACCATTGTCTCGGCCATGGCATCTTCGGCCTGCACGGTGAGCGTGAAGCTGCCCGGCTCGGCAGCGAGCAAGAAGCCGTGCTCATCCACCGTGGCGATGCCGCTGTTGCTGCTCGTGAAATCCAGCGCCACGTTGTCGCGCATCGCGTCCATGGCGTCGATGACGGCCAACTTAAGGGGCACCCGCGTGCCTGCGTAGACTTGTGTGGGTGCATCAACGAACGATACGCTGGTGACGGGTGGGTAGTTGACGGAGATCGTCATCTCTTCGATGGTGCGGCCCCCGTCGTGGAAAGCGATCACCCAAACCTCGTGGTCACCGGGCTTGAGCGCTTCCATGGCACCCGTTTGCCGGTCGATGCGGAGGCTGCGGCGGGCACGAGAGATGTACATCATGCGCAGGTCCTGCACCGCACCGCTGGCATCGAGCACGCGCGCCGAGAGCTGCCCGGTATCGCCGATGTCAAGGATCATCTTGTCGGCTTCGACTTCGATGGTGTAGGTGGCTTCGGTGTCCTGCGCATAGCTGGAACTGGTGATCAACGCAAGGGTGAACAGTCCAGCCAGCAGTGCGCGTAAAGGGGTTTTGAACATAAGAATCGTGGAAAGCCGTTGGTGAAAGCTACAAGGTGGGAGCAGGTGCGGTAGATGGGTCACAATGACGCTACGACACAAGGTTGTTTAGACAACCCGCAAACGTCTCCCAATACCGATTTTCTACAAAAAGGGCGGCACGTAAAGGTAAGGAAACATAGGAGCTAAGCGAAAGATCTGTTGGAAGCTGCTTGCCGAAGCGCACGCGGACGTTACAGATTGCGTAGTTTCCCTTGTTCTGATTCCATCACCTCACCCATGCGCTTCGCATGCTGCTGTTCGCTGCTGTCAACCCCGGTCAACTCAAAAGCATTTCCCGAAAAGGCCTCGTTGCCCAAAAACACGGTCCCATTCTGCTGTGGACGACCTTTGAAGCTGCGCGGCGGCGGTTTGCGCCTGCAGCCTACCTTATCATTGATGCTACAGGCTTTGCTATCCCACCCGGCGCGACGCACATCGAGGTGCCACACGTACCACTGGCGGCTATCCGCAACCTGAACCCGTATCGCAGTCCTAAACACATCGTGGCAGCTGGGGGCTACGTGATGCGGCGCGGCAAGAAGGGGCCGAAGCTGTTGATGATCCACCGACGTGGCGTGTGGGATCTGCCGAAGGGCAAGCTCGACCCCGGTGAAACCATTGAGGCGTGTGCGCTGCGCGAGGTCCGCGAAGAGGTTGGCATTGAACAACTCGAACTGATTCAGCCACTTGGGACTACCTTTCACGACTTCACGATGCGCGGTCGCTACCGCATCAAGACGACGTATTGGTACTTGATGACGACGCCCGAGCGCGACTTCACGCCGCAAGCCGAGGAGGACATTGAGAAGGTGAAGTGGAAGAAGTGGGAAAAGGCAAAGCGCAAGATTGGCTATGAAAGCTTGCGCGATCACATGATACGCGTCGAGGCAGACATTGAAGCATGGTATGATGCCTCCTGACAGCGAAGCTTTTGGGTGTCGTTATTGCGCGATCAGCTAGTGTGCAGGTATCTTGGAGCATACATAACATGCTACATTAGGCGCATCGGCGCTACCTATGGTTTTATCAATTACTACGACGCATTGCCCTGCAACAGATCTGGGCTTTCTGCTTCACAAGCATCCTGCACGGTGCCAGTCTTTTTCGTTATCCTTTGGCCAAGCTCACGTTTTCTATCCTGAAGCTGAGGGTACGACGTGTACAGCCACACTGGTGCTAGATGTGGATCCTGTGGCCTTGGTGCGCGGTCGCAAAGCCTACTCGATTGGCCAATACGTCAACGATCGTCCCTATATCGCCTCGTCGTTTTTGAGCGTGGCGTTGGCCCAAGTCTATGGCTCGGCGCTGAACGGCAAATGCAAAGACCGCCCTGAGTTGGTAGATACGTCGCTTCCTTTGTCAGCGACGCTCGCTGTGGTGCCGAGCACGGGCGGCGAAGACCTGTTGCGGCGGCTGTTCGAACCGTTGGGCTACGCCGTCGATGTGACATCACATCCACTCGATCCAAAATTCCCGTCATGGGGCGACAGCCCGTACTACACACTCACCTTGACGGGCACGCACAAACTGTCCGAATTGCTTGCCCACCTGTATGTCTTGATTCCCGTGCTGGATGGTAGCAAGCATTATTGGGTAGGCGATGCCGAAGTCGAAAAGCTGCTCCGTAAAGGGGAGGGCTGGTTAGCTGCACATCCTGAGCATGCGTACATCACCCAGCGCTACCTGAAGCGAAGGCGTTCATTGGTGCGGCAGGCCATGGACCGATTGATCGAATCCGAGGGTGTACCTGCTGAAGAGGACGGAGGCCCGACCGAGAGCGCCGTGGAGCGTCCTTTGCGCGTGCACGACCAGCGGCTCCGTGCCGTCGTCGACGTGCTGAAAGACGTAGGTGCACAGCGCGTGCTCGACCTTGGATGTGGAGAAGGGAAATTGCTGAAGCTGTTGCTGGACGAGACCACCTTTACCGAAGTCGTCGGGATGGATGTGGCGTACCGTTCACTGGAACGTGCCCAAGAGCGCCTTCGCTTGGACCGCATGCCCACACATCAGCAGAAGCGTCTGAAGCTTGTGCACGGGTCGCTGCTCTACCGTGATGCACGCCTCGAAGGGTTCGATGCTGCTGCTGTCGTCGAGGTGATTGAACACCTTGATGCGCCTCGCCTAGCTGCGTTTGAGCAGGTTGTTTTTGCTTATGCGCGTCCAAGTGTGGTGGTGATTACGACGCCGAACCGCGAGTACAATCAGCTGTTCCCCTCATTGTCAGCCGGTGCCTTTCGGCACAAAGACCATCGGTTTGAATGGACACGCGCCGAATTCGAGCAGTGGGGGAAGAAGGTGGCAACGACGCACGGGTATACCGTTTCCTTTGTGCCGCTGTGTCCTGTCCATGATGCGCACGGCGGCCTCTCGCAGATGGGGATTTTTAAGCAGGTAACGGCGGAGGAGAAGTAGGCATGACGATCAAGATTCCAGAGTTTGCCCTTGTGGTGCTAGTCGGGTCATCGGGGGCGGGCAAGTCCACGTTTGCCCGTACGCACTTCAAGCCGACCGAAGTGCTGTCGTCCGACTATTGCCGTGGCCTCGTTTCGGATGACGAGAACAGCATGGATGCTACCAACGATGCGTTCGACGTGCTCCACTACATTGCTGCTAAGCGTTTGGAGCGCATGCGGCTCACCGTCATCGATGCTACCAATGTGCAGGAGTCGGCGCGTAAGCCGCTTATCGCGTTGGCACGGCAGTACCATTGCCTGCCCGTCGCCATTGTGTTGAATGTGCCTGAGCAGGTGTGCCAAGCGCGAAACAAGCAGCGTCCCGATCGCAACTTTGGGCCGCACGTTGTGCGCAATCATCAACGCAGCTTGCGGCGCTCGCTGAAGCGGCTGAGGCGCGAAGGCTTTCGGTACGTCTACGAACTCAAAACGCCGGAGGACATCGAGGCTGTCACCATCGAGCGCACACGGCTTTGGTCGCACAAGCAGGAGGAGCACGGGCCGTTCGACATCATTGGCGATATACATGGCTGCGCGACGGAGTTGGAGCAGCTACTAGATAAGCTGGGCTATGTAGCGCCCGGCGGGTCATT
>CAYYHN010000406.1:0-4902 GCA_964471245.1 uncultured Rhodothermaceae bacterium
ACACCAACGCAGGCAAGTCGACGCTAATGAATGCAATGGCCGACACAAAGGTCTTGGCCGAAGACAGGCTCTTTGCCACGCTCGATGCAACCACACGTCTTGTGAACATTGCGTCCAACAAGCAGATTCTGCTTTCCGATACCGTTGGGTTCATTCGCAAGCTGCCGCACAAGCTGATTGAAAGCTTTAAGAGCACGCTCGATGAAGTACGTGAAAGCGATTTGTTAATGCATGTGATCGATGCTACTCATCCTCGGTTCGAGGACCACATCAAGATTGTCCGTCAGACGCTGCGCGATTTAGGTGCCCTCGACAAACCAACGCTAATGGTTTTTAATAAAGTCGATGCGTTGGAAGAGCGCGGTTTGCTGGCCGCATTGAAGGAGACGTACCAAAACGTAGTGTTTGTCTCTGCGCTTCGTAGCATCGGTTTAGCTGACTTGCAGGAACAACTATTGGCAATGATGGAGCGCGATTACGTGGAGCGTGTCGCCTACGTACCGGCAGGAGAAGCGCGATCCATTGCGCATATCCACCGCGTCGCCGATGTGCTCAGTGAAGAGTACATCGTGGCGACCAGCGGAGGCGACGGTGAGGCGGCCGAAGTGCCCGTCGCCCGTATCCACTTTCGCGTAGCTCAGAAGCACGACCGAGATCTGCAACCCCTGCTCAAAAAGTTCGGACACATCCGCCCTGTTTCCAGGAACTAAAGGTGTGCCGTATGGTTTGGGCGCTAACGAAGCCAAACCGCGCCAAATCGCATCCATATGGCTTCTTGGGCATTTTTTGCTGCCTGTTTAGCGGATCCGCTAAATACGTCTTGCACTTGGCCGATGTTATTTGTAAATCCCGGATGTGGGACCATGTCCAAACGGGTGCGATAGGATGCACATGCTCGTTTGCCCGAAAACGGCACGACGCTTGCTGCAAGAGGCGGACAGCAGGATAACCCCACAGCTTGTGTAACCGGCGTTCTACGTTATCATGACCATCCACACCCTCATCAGCCAGACGACACCACCGCTGCTGGACAGCGACACGGTGGAACGTGCGCTGGGGTTATTGATGGAGTTTCGGGTGCGTCATCTTCCGGTAGTCAACAACGAGCAATACCTGTTAGGTGTCATTTCAGAGAACCAACTGCTCGACTCGGCTGGCCCTGATGTGACATTGGATAACCTCGTCGGGCCTGCGCCCCTCTCTGCCCGCCCCGACGAGCACCTGTTCGATGTGACGAAGCGGATGGTGGACCATGGTCTCACGGCGCTTCCGATCGCCGATGACATGGGCCAATACCTCGGGGTGGTGCGTCGCCACGACCTGTTTGAGCAGTTCGCACACATGCTCTCGACACAAGAGCCGGGAGCCATTCTTGCGCTCGAAGTAGATCCACGGCACCACTCGCTGGCACGACTTGTCTACATGATCGAGCAGAATGACGTCAAGATTCTGTCGGTGGCTA
This sequence comes from uncultured Rhodothermaceae bacterium, assembly GCA_964471245.1. Taxonomy (GTDB): domain Bacteria; phylum Bacteroidota; class Rhodothermia; order Rhodothermales; family CAYYHN01; genus CAYYHN01. Next base: position 1,463 of record CAYYHN010000406.1, read on the forward strand.
CCGAGCCGCGTGATGGTGCGACAGGCATGATCCGCATTACGCTGAAGCTGAACGTGAGTGATACGACGCGGGTGCGCCACATTGCCGAGCACGAGGGCTACCGAGTGGTGGCTGCCTTCAACGAAGACGAAGGGGACGAGGATCTTCAACTGCGTGTCGACGCTTTCCTGCGCTACCTTGAAGTGTAAAGGCATGACAATACAAGCCTATTAAAAAAGGGACTCAAGTCGAGTCCCTTTTCGTATTTTTAGGAAGGGTAGTCGCCTTGCGAGAAGTTGTATTCAGTGTAGATCAAAATTTTGGTGCGTAAGTTTTGTGGTAGGCTTCGGATAGCAGGTATGGGTGTTGTGCTTACAGTGCTTATTGGCACGGTAGCAGCACAACCGATGACGCTCCATAGCTACACCCGCGCCGACGGGCTCGTCTCCGATTATGTGTTCGACATTTTCCAAGACCGCGACGGTTTTCTGTGGTTTGGAACGGACAGCGGGGTGGTACGCTACGATGGCCGAGACTTCACAACGTACACCACTACTGATGGGCTCGCCGCCGACCTTGTTTATCGCATCTACCAAGACAAACAGGGTGATCTCTGGTTTGGCACCTTCGGCGGTTTCGTATCACGGTTCAATGGACAACACTTCAGCAACTACTCGGTCGTCCCGACACCTGCGGGCAACGCCGTGCTTGAAATAGCTGAGGATGCTTTTGGGCGGATGTACTTCCGGACAGGAAGACAACTGTATATGTTCGTAGATGAGGAGCCGCAGCTCCTCTACAACTCAACCACCTATAACGGATTTTGGAGCCAATCTTTGATGCTGCCAGAGGGAGATATGCTCTTTCCTCTGCAGAGCGCTTTGGTTTGGGTGCAGCCAACCCCCGATTCGGTAGCAGTCCATACCTTGTCTTGGCAGACGTTGCACGACCGGCCGCATGCGCTCCTAAGCGTCTCCTTAATTCAGTCCGGTACAGAAGCCCCGCGTGCCGTGCTCTCATATATTGATGGCGTCCATGAGCACGGACACTTGTCACGTACTGCAAATGGCTGGCATTTTGAAGCACGCAGTAAGCACGATATGCCTGCGTTTGCTGAAGAAGCTGCTAGTGTGGGTTCGAAGGCCTACTATGTCGCGAGCACCAAAGGTATCTGGTACATCCGCGATGATGAACTGGTAACACGATATACGCATGATAGCGGCGGCTTACCAGTCAATCGAATTGAAGATGTATTGGTTGATTACGAGGGAACGCTTTGGATGGCTACGTTCGGCGGAGGTGTGCAACAACTCGTCAGCAAACAACTACGCTCAATGGCGTATCTCGGCGGTCCTTTTGCAACGCGGACGGTGCAACTCTACCAAGATCGCACTAATCGGATATGGGTGCTGGGCCAAAGTGGGGTGGGCATGTGGAGTCCCGAATCGGCGCGTTCGTATGGAGGCAGGTATCCCTATAGTCGTGATGTCACCGAGCGCGCAGATGGGCGCTTTGTCATGGGAACGGGTGCGAGTGTCACATTGCCGTTTGCCGTAGATGACCCACAGTTTAGGAACTCATCGCTAGAGATGATGGCAACCATCCCTAATTGGGTATCATCTCTGCATACAGATCAGGGCGACACGCTTTGGGTTGGTTCCTTTGGTTCTGGCGTGAAGCGTTTCGTCAATGATCTTCCCTATGATACCTTGACTGTGACCGATGGCTTGGCTTCCAACATGGTCGAAGACATCCAAGCTACACAATCTGGTCTCTGGTTTTTGTCGCGTAGTGAAGGTGTTGCGCGTTACCAGCAGGGACAATTTCAGCGTTGGAATAGCACAAATGGGCTACCATCCAACGCGGTGTTTTCGGTCTTTGAGGACGATACTAAAGTATGGTTAGGTACAGATCGCGGCATTGCCGAACTCGATCGTACAGGCGTCCGCACACTTACAGGTGCAGGGCGTTTGGTGCATCACCGTATTCATGCCCTTGCCGCTGTACCCGAGGCTGAAAGCGAGCTTTGGGTCGTAGCCGATGGCTATTTGTATCGGCTCGACACGGTAGAGGATGCAATTCGTGCAACCATTCCACTCTTGAGCAATGCTGAAGCAGCGATCAATCATGCCCTGTTCGATGCACACCGGCCGATTCTACATTTGGCTACAACGCAAGGCTATGTCCAAGTGTCGCTCAGAGATCTTCTGATGGCCACGGTATCGCCAAAAGTGATGTTAACAGCACTACAAGCAGGCGATGCGTCGGTCGCGTTACCGCGCCGCTCGGAGGACCGAATCGTACCCATTAGGTATGATCAAAACAACGTGACTGTGTCCTTTGCGCCGCTCACCTTTCGTCATACAGATCAAGTACGGGTACAGTATCGACTAGGCGGCCCTGAGGAAGCGTGGTCCCAACCCAGCACCGACCGGGATGTAACTTTTCTGAACCTTGCTCCTGGAAGCTACCAATTTGAAGTGCGCGCTATCAACGCCGATGGGCTTGCTTCAGCCGAGCCTGCTCAACTCACATTTCAAGTTGTACCGCCATGGTGGCGTACCAACGGTTTTTTGATCACTGTAAGCCTGCTTGTGCTTGCTGGACTGATCATAGCGATTCGACTGATTGCAACGGTGCGTCTCCGGCGGCAGGTGCGCCAACTTGAAACACAGCGTGAAGTGCAAGCTGAGCGAGCCCGGATCTCTCGTGATTTGCATGACCATGTCGGTGCGCAACTCTCTAACATCATCACCGGCATCGAAGTGGCTGACATGAACCTACAAGCTAACCGCTTGGAGCGCTTGCCCGAAAGCCTCAAATCGCTCGACGAAGATGCCCGGTTAACCATGCTTCAACTCCGAGAAACGATCTGGACGTTGCATCAGGAGCGTGTCACGCTAGCGGCGTTTTGCGACCAGTTGCAACACTTTACACGTCGCCAGCTTCAGTATCGTACCCGCCCTGCATTTCGTCACGTTATGTGCCCGGAAAGCGAGCGCGTATTACGTCCTACACAAGCGCTGCATCTGTTCCGCATTGCTCAAGAGGCCATTCAGAACGTGCTGAAACATGCAGATGCTGATCATCTCTATTTATCGCTACATACCACATCATTGGGTACAATCTGCCTTGAGATACGGGACGATGGCACCTTCCAATCACCTGTCGGGGGTGATGGCCAAAGCCATGAGGTATGGTCTAACGAGATGATCCACGCAAGCAAACTTAGTGGCTTTGGCTTGGAAAACATGGCTCGTCGTGCCGAAGCCTTAGGTGGGTCACTTCTTTTACACACGGACGCCTCGGGAACGGCTGTACAGGTGGAGATCCCACTTACATAGGTTGGGCTTCCGTACGCTTTAGCTCCCGCCTTACCCTAGTGCTTCATCAACGTTGGTCGTTCGGGTCGATGTGCTGGTCATTTTTGCGTTCACCAAGGCGCTCGATCGCAGACATAC
>CAYYHN010000407.1:0-4901 GCA_964471245.1 uncultured Rhodothermaceae bacterium
CATAAGGGCTGATCTGCGCCCCATTTTGCAGGATCATGTTGATCGGCCGTAGGGAAATAGAGGCTTCCTGAAAGCGGCCCGTACTGTATTCGTGGTAGACAAACGCTGTAAGTCCGGGGCTAAAGTTGCGCACGAACGCCGGACGCCACGCGGGACGCAGGTCGAGGGTGACCGCTGGGCTGGTCACCACCAAGTCGCGACGGCCCACGAAGCCGATGCCCGCATTGTAGTCTTCGCTGATGATGGATTGCACGTGTCCGACGTAGCCCCAATCGGTGCGATTGCGAATCCACATGTATGCGGCCGTGCCATCGCCTCCTGTGCCTTCCGTACCTGACCGAGACACCAGCCAGTTGGCCGCGAACGTTCCGGGGCGGGCATAGCCATCCAGCGTAAATGTGGCGTTGCCAACAGCCGCTTGGTCCCCCAGTGCAGCATCTTGGCGGAACGTGACCAGCCCGCCGATGCGGCCCTGCTTGCCGACATTCTGGAGGTAGCGTCCTACGCCAAACCAGCGGGCGGGCGTCGTGCCTTGCTCCTGCTGGTGCATCGCGATGCCCCCAAAACTGCGCGAGGATGTCCGTGACACGAAGCGCGCGCCAGCGTCAATGGGAATTGGTTGTCCTGCATTGTCTAGCCCGATGCGACGGCTAAAAAATGGCAAGACACCTAAGGTGCTGCCGATCTCAAACAACTCGGCATTCTCTAGGAAAAAGGCACGGCGCTCAGGGAAAAACACGGAAAAGCGGGTGAGGTTGATCACCTGCCGATCCGCGTCGGCCTGCGCAAAGTCGGTGTTGACGGTGAGGTCGAGCACCGTGTTGGAGGTCACGGCCCACTTGAGTTCGCCGCCTACATCTGGTGTCGTGTCCGTCTCATCCCCGACGCTGTTCTGGTTGACACTCAGGTACGGTTGCACACGGACGTTTCGGGCGGGTGGTGGCGGGGTTAATCCCTCTACTTTTCCCGCGTAGTCCATGAAATAAGGCGTCAATGCGCGCGGATAGGGCTGCCATGCATGAACCTCGTTCGTGCGTCGGATCTTACGCACAAAATTGATTCCCCAACTTGGAAGGGCATTTTCGGGATAGCGCAAGGTGGCCCACGGAATCTCGATTTCTACGGACCAGCCGGCGGCGTCGATGGCGGTGCGCGCTTGCCATACGGCGTCCCATTCGGTGTTGAATTGGTTGCCGTTGGCGACTAGCAGGTCGCGCAGCGTACCCATCGGCGTTACCTGAAACGAGATGGCCGATCGGGCGTCATCGAAGGGGTCGAGGACAATGGCAAAGAGGTCGTTGTCACCCCACTCGAAGTCGCGGCGTAAGTCCGGGACGCGAATGCCCGCGTGCCCAAGAGTATCAGCCATGTGAGCGGCAACGTAGAGGTTGCGGTCGTCGAAGCCGAGCCACACTCTCGTGCCTAATCCAACAGCTTCACCGTGATTTGGCTCTACCTGCCGGAAGCCGCTCACAGGCTGTGCGTTTCGCCATGCAGCCTCATCCAACTGCCCATCAATGGTTGGGGCTTCGTCCATGCGTTGCGCACGAAAGGAGGCGTCTTGTGCCCAGATAGGTCCGGCAACAAGGCAGACGAGCAAGGTTAGCATCGAAGCTTTCAGCCGCATACCACGAGCGTAATGACCTTCAAAGCGAAAACCTGCCGTTACGAGAAAAGGGTGTCGTTCCATGTGTCCGGGCCAGCGAGGAGTTCTTCGTCTGTCAGCAAGCAGGCGTTGAGGGCATTGGTCAAGGTGTCTTGTGGCATATCGATGCCGATGAAGACGATTTCTTGCCGTCGGTCGCCGGTGACGTTGTCCCAGACCCGCTCGGCTTCGGCTTGCAGGAAGGGGTCGTCGGGCCATCGTTCCTGAGGCACATCGGCCCACCACGAACCGGCTTGGTGCCAATTCCGGAACTTGCCTGCCTGACTCCAGATCAGCATGGTTTGAAAGAGCGAGCCGACCCAGAAGACGCCTTTCGAACGGAGCACGCCAGGCCATTTCTTTTGGAGAAACACGTGGAGCCGTGCGGGATGGAACGGACGCCGCGAGCGGTAGACAAAGCTCGTCACGCCGTACTCTTCGGTCTCGGGTGTGTGCTCGCCACGCATTTCCACGAGCCATCCGGGGTTTTCCGACGCGACATCGAAGTCGAAGCGCCCCGTGCCGAGGACCTTGTCGAGTGGCACGTCGCTGTATGTCGTCGCCATGATCTCGGCGTACGGGTTGAGCTTGCGCAGGGCACCTTCAACCTGCTGGCGCTCCGCCTTGGACACCGAATCCACCTTGTTAAGCACAATGACATCGGCGAACTCGACTTGGTCGATAAGCAACTCCGCAATGGAACGGACATCGCCTTCGCCAATCTCCATGCCGCGATCCTTAAGGCGCTCGATGGAGGCCATCTGGTCGAGGAAGTTGCTCGCATCGACGACGGTGACCATCGTGTCGAGTTGGGCGAGTTCCGAGAGCGATTGGCCTTCCTCGTCCTCGAACGTAAAGGTCTCGGCGACAGGCAGCGGTTCAGAGATGCCGCTCGACTCGATCAGCAAGTAGTCGAACTGCCCCGCACGTGCCAGTCGCGCGACCTCCACCAGCAGGTCTTCGCGGAGTGTGCAGCAGATGCAGCCGTTCGACATCTCCACAAGGCGCTCATCGGTACGCCGCAGGGCCGCCTCTCCCCCTTGGACGAGTGCCGCATCGACGTTCACCTCCGACATATCGTTAACAATGACAGCCACACGTCGTCCCTCGCGGTTGGCAAGGATGCGGTTCAGCAGCGTCGTTTTGCCTGCGCCGAGGAAGCCGGAGAGGACCGTAACAGGAAGATTCTTAGACATATAATTCAGACAAATTCTTTAGGTGGCAGAAATAAGGTCCCAAAGCTTAAAGGGTGATCACCTGATCCGGAGGGTTGCCAGCCAGCGCAGCATATAAATCAGGGAAACAGCCCACCTCCACGCCGGCTACTGTGTTCAGCGCGCGGCATCCAGCTGGCTCACTACGGCCGACACCATCTGGCCCGCACCAGCGTGGTTCGCCTTCTGCTAGGTTGCGCTCCAGAGCGCACATGTCGCACATCATTAGCAGCATGCCTTTTTCGGCGGCAACCTTGGCCAAACGCTCGCCAATGGGATCTTCCCGGCGTAGCACAAAGGTGTTGTCGTCGAAGAAAAACATCCCTACTACGTCAACGCCATGCGTGCCTGCTTCCAGTTGAGGTAAGATCATCTGGCCGAGCTTGTAGCTTGCTGCCCGAGGATGGGCAAAGATGTAGGCTACTTTCATTCTGTATCAGGCATGGAAGGTGATAGAAGGTGTGTATATGCACGATAGTGTGTATAGTTGTACACACGATTGAGGCCTACTACTACGCTAAGCGGGTACGGTTCTGGAGGCGAGATTGACTAACCGCATAATTCATGCTGCCCGCGAACGTTGATTCTGGACAGTAGATGATGGATTTGAGCCTCACGCTGGTTAAACCTTGTGGTACGATCAAATAGGTTAACATGGCCTTATGGGTGTCGTCAGGCAATTGGATTGTTGAGTCCCTAATCTTTATGACTATGAAGTCAGTTGCATCAGGTCCATTCTTCTGATCATGCCACCTAGGTGAGCGGTGTAGAGCATCACAAAAGTGTTAGCAATAAGAAGCACAAGCAGTAGGGTGATGATTTTACGGTCAGGTGTTTCTTCTTGCAGAATGCTTGCCCAGCCCATAATGCCCAAGAGTCCTGTGATAACCTGTATTATCATAGCTATTCTTCCCCAAAGTGCATGGTTTTCAACTTGATCTTGGGGAAAAGAAGCGAGAACCTGCTTGGTCCAATCGGCAGCCTCTGGCCCTGTGTAGTAGGCGACTCCTGCAATAGCTGCTAGAATAATTAGTATGCTAAACGTGTCTTTCCACGGCTTGCTATCCATAGCCGCTTTCCTGTGAACAAAGACTCGGTACGCCATCCAAGGCGTTCCTAGGACAGCAATATGGACGATAACAATATGAATCCAGTTAGCTGTCATACGTATTGCGCATTAACAGTCGCTAAGCCTTGGTGTCGGTTGGGCTAGTAGTTTCTCTCGGCTCCAGTTCGAATCGCTTCCTTGGGGTCAATCCCCTGATCTACTTTATCGTAATCCAACGTAGATCCTCCCAAACTGTGTGGAATCAAGTACACTACAATCATGACGACAGCAGCTAGCGAGACGGTCGACCTGCTAATGCCTTCCTTCTTTTTGCGCTTGAAACCAATGATCGCCAACGCGATTGCCCAAGCAAGCCACATGATGAGCATTTTGTTATCCGTGAAGTCGCCTCCATAAGGAAAGCCTGTCCAGTACTCGCCAAAGGCACTTTTTTGCACAAATGGCCCTAAGACCATGCCCCCAAGTGTCATAGCGGAGAACGCAACTACTGTCCATCGACGCATGAAGCCGTCATCAAACAGTGCGCTCAGTCCAGCCCGCACGCCAAAAACAATGACAAGGATCATCATGAAAACATGAGGCACCAACAGGAAATCAGAAACGGGGTCTTTGTACCTCAAGACAATGTTGTCTTCCCCTCTTTCTGGAATACTAAAAGCGGTGCCGTTTACACTACCAGTAATGAAATACTCCATTTTCCCAGCGGCTGGCTGCACGGGTAATTGGGCAGCAAACTGATTGTTTTCATCTAACTGGAAATCCAGTGTAGTGATAGCGTCCTCTGTCAGGTAACGTTTATAGTGCAACGTTGCGGTGAAATTGGCATCGTCAACGTAGGGCATCACAATTTTTGCCCCTCCAGTCGTTTCATGCGAACGAAGCAGTTCATATTTGTGCGATGTTCCGGCATGTTCTAAATGCAATACCATTCAAATAAGCAAAATGAGGTGGTCCGTTTTGGCGTAGGTTCGAG
>CAYYHN010000408.1:0-4872 GCA_964471245.1 uncultured Rhodothermaceae bacterium
GATCCATGTGTTGCCGCCGTGGTGGCAGACGTGGTGGTTCCGCATTACAGCCTTGCTTTCAGTCGTCGGCCTGGTGGCAGGCGGTGGATGGGCATGGCACCGCAGTCGCATTCGGCGTATCGAGCGGCAACGTGATGCGAAGATCGAGATCCAGCGCCGCATTGCCGATCGGCTGGAGGCGGAGCGCCTGCACTTTGCCCGCGAGCTACATGATGGACCGATCCAATCGCTTCAGTTCGCTGGCTTCCAGTTCCGTAAGGTCGAAGCCGCCCTCTATGACGCCAACGCACGCGAAGATCTGCAACATCTTCGCGACACCGTGCAGGAAGTTATGCACGGCTTGCGCACGATCTGTGGCGAATTGCGCCCACCTGCACTGGTACATTTTGGACTTGCCCGTGCCATCGAGTCGCATTCCGAAAAGTTTGTGCGCTCACACCCCGACATTACCATCGAACTCGATCTCGACTCCGACCAAAACGTCTTGCAAGGACGCACCCGGCTCGGGCTATTTCGGATCTACCAAGAAGCCTTAGCCAATGCAGCGAAGCATGCGGGACCATGTACGCTCCAAGTGCGTCTGCGACTAGACGAGGAAGAGGTTTGTCTTGAAATCGAAGACAATGGACCGGGCTTCGATATGCCCATGCATTGGGGCGACCTCGCCGAACGTGAACACTATGGCCTCCTCGGTGCGGCCGAACGCGCCGAATCCATCGGCGGCGAGTTATACGTACAGTCGGCTCCGGGCCATAGTACGAGCATCCGCGTTCTTGCGCCGCAAGTGCTAACAAGACACGCGCAGGTGAGCGAACTCTATGCCGATGCCTGATGTAACAGTTTTATGCCGTTGCACCGTCCAATTCGTCCTGCCCACTGCCTCACTGCCTTTTGAATCCGCAGGGTGCGCCTGCGCGTTAGCCTATCGAATCCTATGAGACCTATCCGCATTGTGTTGGCCGACGATCATCCGCTTATGCGTGCAGGCATCCGTGGCGAGTTGGAAAAAGCGGACGACATCCACATCATCGGCGAAGCCTCCGACGGCAAAGAGGCCCTGCGCATGGTCGAAGCCCTGACGCCAGACATTCTCCTACTCGATGTAGAGATGCCCGGCATGACGGGCGTCGAGGTGGCGCGGCACCTGCAAAAAACCGAGTCGCCTGTGATGGTCTTGGCACTGAGCGCGCACGACGACGAACAGTACATCTTTGGACTGCTCGAAAGCGGGGCGGTGGGCTATTTGGTGAAAGAAGAAGTGCCCGAGACGATTCTTGAAGCCGTTCGCGGCGTGGCCCATGGCGAGGAAGGGTGGCTCAGCCGCCGTATCACAGCGAAAGTCATGCGCGGACGCAAAACGCAGGTGAAGTCGAACAGCAATGTCCATACGTTGCTCAGCAGCCGCGAGATCGACGTGTTGCGCTGCATTGCACAAGGCATGGACAACCAGCAAGTGGCCTCGTCGCTGTTTATCTCCGAAAGCACCGTCAAGAGCCACTGCAACAACATCTACACGAAGCTTGGCGTGCGGAATCGGGTGCAGGCCGCCGCATGGGCATGGCAGCGCGGCCTGACAGGCACCGACGATTGAGGGATCTGCACGTAGGTGTTACGAACGCACAGGGCAGCCATAGGCAAGGATTTGAAAAAGGCTGGCCAAAGCGGTACCATGCGAGACCGTCTCTCATCAACCCACGTTTTCGCATGAACGCATGGTGCTGGCGGCTGGCCGGATTGGCCGTGCTGCTCTTTGTGGCCTTCCCCGCCGTTGCCCAAGAAGCAATGCCCTTACCGCGCATGGTCGGCACGGTGGAACTAGATGGCATGCCCGACGAAGCCGCATGGCAGGCAATCGATCCGCTCCCGCTCGTCATGTACCAGCCAACCTACGAGGGTGCTGTCGAACAGACAACGGAGATTCGGGTGGCCTACGATGACGACTACCTTTACGTCGCCGGGCATCTGTACGACAGTGAAGGTGATGTACGCGGCAACACGCTCTACCGTGACCGCTACAGCGGGGACGACACCTTTGCGATTGTACTCGACACGTTCAACGACAACGAGAACGCGCTCTGGTTCTTCACCACGCCCAACGGCGTCCGATTCGACATGGCCGTGCAAGGCGACGGCGAAGGAGGCGGTGGCGGCGGGCCCTTCGGTGGCGTCGTGAACGACAGTTGGAACACGTTCTGGGATGCCGCCACAGTGCGAACCAAAACCGGCTGGTTCGCCGAAATGCGCATTCCCTATTCCAGCCTTGGCTTCCAAGATGACAATGGCCGCGTGACGATGGGCATGATTGCGTATCGGTACATGGCGCGCAACAACCACCGCTACATCTTCCCCAACATCCCACCGAACTGGGGCCTTGGTTTTGCGAAGCCCTCGCAAGCACAGAAGATCGTGCTCGAAGGCGTGCAGAGTCGCAAGCCGCTCTACCTTACGCCCTACGCTCTCGGCGGCCTCGGCCGCGACGCCGATCTGAACGACGCCGAAACGGCCTACCTGACTGATAACAACCGCACCGGCGAGGTCGGCCTTGACCTGAAGTACAACGTCACCAGCAACCTCACGCTCGATGTCACACTCAACACGGACTTCGCGCAAGTAGAAGCCGACGACCAGCAAGTCAACCTCTCGCGGTTCTCGCTGTTCTTCCCCGAAAAGCGGCAGTTCTTCCAAGAGCGCGCTGGGATTTTCGAGTTTACTACCGGACGGCGTGATCGCCTGTTCTACAGCCGCCGCATCGGCCTCGAAGACGGCGAAGCAATCCGCATCCTTGGCGGTACGCGGCTCGTCGGGCGCGTCGGCGGGTGGGATGTTGGGCTCATCAACATGCAGACAGCGCGTGCCACCGTGGTCGATGACGATGAACGCGTGCGGCTGCCGTCTGAGAACTTCGGCGTGCTGCGGCTACGGCGACAGGTGCTCAACCCCAACTCGTACGCAGGCGGCATGTTCACCAGCCGCCTCGCCGATGATGGCGATTACAACTACGCCTACGGCCTCGATGCCACGCTACGGGTGCTCGAAAACGACTTCCTGCTCATCAAATGGGCCCAAACATTCGAGGACGACCTCATCCGCGCCGATGCCTTCAATTTCCTCGAAACGGGCCTTTTTCGCGCCCGCTGGGAACGTCGTACGCAACTCGGCCTCTCGTTCGTCGGCTCGTTCACCCGCATCGGCGACGACTACGAGCCGGGCATCGGGTTCATCACGCGCAACGGCGCGACCAACCCAGCGGTACGGCTTGGCTACGGTGTCTTTCCGGGCGAGGACTCGCGCTTTCGTCGCCTGAGCGTCACGTCCACCGCCAGCCTCTACTTCCGCAACGGCGAAGCCTTGTTCAACGACCGTTCGCTGGAGACGCTCTTCTTCTTCACCACATTTAGCGCCAGCCTGAAGTCCGGCACGGAGCTTTCGCTAGGCGCGACCGTCGAAGGGCAGGACCTGCTCGAAGAACTCGAGTTTCCTGAAGACACCACGGTGCCGATTGGCCGCTACACGTTTGCACGCGCCGAGGCGAATTACCGCATGCACTCGGGCCGCCTGCTACGCACCAACATCGGCATCGAAGGCGGCACGTTTTACGATGGCAGCCGCGTCACCGTTAGCGTTGGGCCGACGTGGAATGCCTCGCGCTATCTCGAACTCGGCGGCGAGTACGAACTCAACCGCGTTAACTTCTCCGAACGCAACCAGTCATTCAACGCACACATCGTACGGTTGCGCACCCAAGTGGGGCTCAACACCAAGGTCTCGGCCAACGCCTTCCTGCAATACAGCAGCGCAGGCGACTTCGTCTCGGCCAACGTACGGTTCCGCTACAACTTCCGCGAAGGCAACGACCTCTGGCTCGTCTACAACGAAGGCCTCAACACCGACCGCCGCCGCGACTTCCCCACCCGTCCTCTCACCGACAACCGCACGGTACTGCTTAAATACACCTATACGTTCGTCCAGTAGCCGGACGGACACATTATAGAAGATTTACTACGCGGAACGTGACTTTTACCCTACACACGCTTTGATGCGGTTGCGTAAGCTACTAGGTGCTTGCTTCACCATGTAGCTTTATCCATGCAGCGCACCATCTGGCTCTTCTTATTTGCCGTACTGACAGCCAGCGTGCAGGCCCAATCCGTAGGCACCTGCGAACCTGCTGAGGCTGAAGCTTACCTCGATGTCGGTAATGTGCGAGCGAAGGTATTCAACAGCGGCAACTTATTTTGGGATAAGTACTATCCCTATGTGTATGAGATACCTAAGGGCAGTGGGAAACACAGTTTCCGCACAGCAAGTTTTTGGATAGCGGGCTTTGTTGAGGACTCCCTCCGTGTGGCAGCACCACAGTACTGGCTCAACGATTTCTGGCCAGGACCGCTACAGGCTACGGATCCAGCAGCCAATCTATGTACTGAAAGTAATCGCATCTTCGAGATCACACGTTCAGACATCAGCGGCTATATAGGCTATGATACTGCTAGCGAGAACCTGCGCGCATGGCCTGCGCATCTAGGCGCACCCGTTGTAGATGGCGATGGCGCCCCAACCAACTACAACCTAGCCGGCGGAGATCGACCGAGCCTCCTAGGCGATCAGTCCTTGTGGTGGGTTATGCACGATGGAGGAGCCCAAGACGAGGCGAACTTCACGGCCCCCATTGGCCTCGAAGTTCGCGTTACAGCCTTTGCGTTTGATGCACCCGGTGTGGTAGGCAATAGCACTTTTTTCCGCTACATCCTCCAATACAAAGGCGCGAAGCCACTCGTACAGGCCTACATCGCTTTCTATGTAGATTCGGATTTAGGATCAATACCATTCAAATAAGGGCAACGACCTTGCGAAATGGCTGCGTGGGATGTC
>CAYYHN010000409.1:0-4865 GCA_964471245.1 uncultured Rhodothermaceae bacterium
AAGCCACAAGCTTGCGTGGTCTTTGTGCTTGTCGTTGCGACTGCACCAAGCTATCTGCGCATCGAAGCCTGCCACTGATGGGGCGGGCACGTGCAAGCCTTGGTAGTAGTTGTGCACCCCGCCTGTATCAATCGAGCAAACCCACCATAGCTGGACCATCTCCGGGTCGCCGAGCATGAGCCTGGATTCCACAGACGCGCGGTAATCCTCACGCGCACAGCCTGTCTTCAACTTGTCGTAGAAGTAGCCGCTTAGTTGGTGGAGGAACTTCATTGTCTGCGCTCTACAGCGAGCTGCCCCATGCGCTCCGATAAGCAGCGAAAGCACAGCCGCAGTTGCGGAAACCACAAATGCACGTCGTCAATCTCGGACAACGCCATCCAAACCGTCGGGCGTTGGCGCCAAGCAAGCGAGCACTGCGGGTCGTTGGGGAAGTGCGGTAGCACGTCCTGCCTGAGTAAGTGCAGGACAACCGATTGGGGGCCGCGCTGGCTACTGCTAAAGAACATGCCTTGCGCCCATAGCGACAGCTCCGTTGGGTCGCCGAGGCCAAGGCGTGCGTAGATTTCCTGCGCAAGGGCGCGCTCTTCATCGGTGCTTAGTCGCATTGGTCAATCGAGCCTGTACTCTTCCCGTTGCCCGTAGACAGCCTGCATTACGCGGAGCTTTAAGCACTTCCTGCACAGGTGCATGTCCCCTAGTTTCACGCCAAACGCGGCAGGCTTTTGTGGGTGCTCCATGCGAACCCATGTTGTCTGCAGCGGCTTCCAACGTTGGCGGCAAGCCAGCACGCCCACGGAAGCGCTTGGGTTCCAGTGCATCGTAATGGTGGCAATCGCAGAGTCCCAATGGTTCACCAACATTACCCAACTGTTGCACTCGAATTCTTCGCCAAAAGCTAAACGAACCCGAATTTGTTTCTCTGCATCTGCATCAGTCATTGGCGTCACCTGTCCGGATTAGTCGTTGCCCTCATCTACGTTCATTCGTCCATAGGCCATTCCTGTGCACTGCTTGCAGACGCCCGGTCCAAGCTGCCGCTGCGGGTAGACTTCCCTTCCACGCAGCATTCGGCCGCACACAGTTTTCCAATCGTGCCTGCGTAGCAACCCCCACTTAGGGTTGCTGGACAACATAACCAAGTGAGTTGTCCATGCTTTACCTGGGTGCGAAGGCAGTAATCGCCCATGAGCAACCGCCCATCGTTCGGCGAATTCCCCGAGAGCCCACCGCACACGCAGCTCATCGAGCCGGGCTTTTCGTTCTTTGCGTGTGTACTTACTCAAACCAGTAAACAGTATTGATTGTGTAAAAGCTGCGAATGAAAACGTCAGCAAGCATGACTTACGTATTTTACGTAGCTAGTCTTTCGCACCCTGCCGCTGGTCGCGGTCGCGCACCAACCAACTCGCCGCATCAATGCACGCGGGGCACGTCACTGCGAGTTCAAGCAGGTCGTCCACCGGCTGGTACATGTCGAGCAGGGCAGTTTTGCGGCACAGCGTATCGGCTGTGTCGTGGTAGCCAACCTGTCCGCGACGCCGACTGTCCCGCCAAACGATATGGAGCCGGTCCTTTGGGTTAATCGGCACTGCCGCTTCCCGGTCGCCGCGCAGAATAGCCGCTTGGATTTCCCATTGGTCTACGAACTCACCGAGTGCCCACCGTGCGAAGAACTCAGCATGCCGGATGTTCCGCTGGCGACTGCCGCGGCTACTCACGCCACACCGATGTTTCGAACACGGCCCATGCCTCAGCGCACCTAGGGCACACAAGGTAAGAAGCTTTCTCGCTGACCGTAGAAAACCATAGCGGGATAAGGAGGCGCCCAAGACTGTAGCCACAGGGTGGGGGGTTGCCGTTACGTCCGGCGGCTGCCCAATGGAGTGTGCGGTGCCCCTGCTCAATAGTGGATGCCCACCATTCGTTATCAAAAGCGGTGTCCCCTAGGCGAACCCTCGCGCAGATAGCGGCAGCAGCAGCAGACATAGATTAGACTATGCGCTAGTTGCGCAAATCAGTCAAGCACTTTGCTGGTACAGCGGGCGTGGACTTCTCACACTATAGGGGTGAGTTCTCTGTTTATAGCGGGCAGTTGTCACAATATAGGCCCGAGTTCTCCTAGTAAGCAGATTTAGCGGCGCCGTCGTTGGGTATTGCCTAGCCGCCACAACGACTCGCACGCAGGGCTGCACACGTAGACTGCCCTCATGTTGCGCGTGATGCGCTCGGGTACAGAACAAAGCCACGTAGCTTTCGATAGGCCCTCAGGGCACGCCATCCCGGTCGCATCGGCTACGTAAACACAGCAAGTAGATTTGCACTGTGAGCACTTTGTATGCGTGCAACCTGCCTCTGTTCCCCAAACTCTCAAAGCTTTTCCTTAGCCACCTGCGCAGTTGAAAACGTCACACGATGATTCTTGTTAATACTAACTCTTGACGCTGCCAAGCAGCGCTAATCGCTTCCCTTTCCAAGGCGCCAAGCGGCATCGCATTTTTCTCCGCACACCCGCACGAGGTGCGCACCGCCGCGCCATACTGGACGGACACGCGGATAGCCGGCAGGACATTCGGGCCCGCCGTCGCCAGGCTGAGAGCAAACCTCGGCGCCGCAAACTTCACAACTAGAGTGGAAGCATACGCCTTCCCCCACAAAGTAGGTCGTCACTTGGCCATCATCCAAGGCACGTGCGTGTCGAGCTGCTGCTTAGCCCGGCACTCCAAGTCGGGGCACACTGCCCAGTATTGGAGTGGGCGTGTGGACACAACCCCCATCGCAGCGCCTTGGATAGTGCGCACGGTTCCTTTGGAGCCTTTAGCCGCGCACAGCACGCCGCAGTAGCTGCAGTAAAAGCGGGTGATGTACGTCACTTGTGCAGCATGTACCTGTTGCGCAGCTGGTCTTCGCCGAACTCTCTGGCGATGCAGTTGTGGCAGTACTTAGCACGCTTGCCGCGGATGGTCGCCATCTTCGAGCATTGCTTGCACACCAGCTCATCGCATTCTTGGCACCTGTGAACGCGCCCCGGCTCGCACGCCCCGTACCCAGACGTTGTGCCGATGCCTGCAGGCGCAACGCACTCACCGTCTACAACACTGCAATACCCAATCACTCGACGCTCCCTAAGCGATACTTCGTTTCGCACTCAACGCTGCAAACTTCCGCCCACGACATAGCTACTATCCCCTCACTCTCAACTTGCTCGTTAAGTCCTACGTTGCGAGCAATAGGCAGCCCTTCACTGCACTCCAAACGCACGCCATCCACGAGTGAGCCAAAGCAAATGCGCTTCCGGCATACAGCGCAGTGCCCATGGAATGTACAGCGGTTAATCAAGGTAGAGTTTGTACGCAACCCGCAGGCAGTCTGGGCAGATGGTTTCAGCTAGGTCGCTAGAATGCTCGTAGTGGTATAGCGCGTACGCTTTGTGCAACTGCGTAAACGAATTACAAGCAGCCACGTACACGTCAACGTAAGCGCTGTGAATGGCGAAGTGTAGCCTAGGCCCTCTCCTAGAAAGGGTGAAGTACCAGTTGTAGATGATGTCGTCACCTAGCATGAGCAGCGTCGCTAACTCTTCTGCGGTCACGACAATACTGTTGCCTGGTTTACTTGTATTCCCGAGCCACGCAGTCGGGGCACAGCCTGTACTTCCCTACGATGGGACCGTCCCAACAACCAATAGGTTTACGCCAAAGGTGCACAGGCTTTCCGCAGCGAGGGACTTTAGTACCAGGGAAGTTCTCTTGGGCAATGCCGATATGCAATACACGGTCAGCGTCGGACACCCAACGCTCAGTGAGTTCGGTATCGCCTAGCATTATCCGGGCTTCAAGTTCTAGATGCTTTGTCTTGGACAAAATGCAGTGCTCCACAAAGACAAGGACGAAGCGGGCAATCAGGGTCGTGGATGACAAGCCCGCCTAGCAGCCACTTGGCATGGCAAGCCTTGCACAACGTGCGCATTGCCTGGCGTGAGTGACGCCCCACCCCTGAGCGCACACGCTGAGGGTTGACCTCGTGCCCATCCCGACAAGAGTAAGGGTCTGTGTCTGCCGACCAACAGACGCGAACGCCGCACCCTTGGCACCGCTCGTGATAACCGGGACAGCTATTGCTCAACTTCCCGCCTCTCCCCTAGCCGTGCGCGTGCCTCGCACCCCGGCTTGCGACACACCACGATTTGTTCTGTGAGCGCAAACCAAAAGACCTGAGCCGGGTCGCAGCCGTAGAAGCATTCTTCGTTCTGCCTACCGCACACAAGGTCACCGCACACGACGCAACGCCAATGGACACCCGTACACCTAGGTAGGCCGTATTGCTGTTCAAGATGATTTGAACTTCTCTTCGGCATCGAGCATTACCTCATCGAGCGAGTCCATGAGCGGCGATGCTTGATAGGGGAACCGGCATTCCCATTGCCATTGGCACTCAAGCGGAAGCCAGTGGATAAACACGACGGCCTTACCGAAGTGCTTGACGTACCGAACGGCCTGCCACTTAGAAGTATCGAGCTGCTTAGGCATCGTCTTTGTCCTGCCTCCTCTGGTGAGCGCGCTCAGCGTCAAGCTGGCGTCCCCGTTCAAGCCCCGCCGCAAACGCGATACACGTCGGACACACAATGAAAGGCGGCACCCTGCCACGCAAAGACTGCAGCACACGAACAGTGCACGTTGCGTTGGGGTTCGTCGGAGTCCGGCCGCAAGCTACGTAGGTGTGTACCCGCGCGTGCGCAACGTGCTTGTAATCGTGGAACACGACCCAGTCATCAGTGATAGTCGGGTCGCCCATGCGCAATCGCGATTCTATTTCCTGCTCATCAAGCTGGCGCTGTTCGTCTATCGTCATCGGTACTTTCGTGC
>CAYYHN010000410.1:0-4857 GCA_964471245.1 uncultured Rhodothermaceae bacterium
CCCTGTTCGTGCACATGCGTGCCAATATGCAGACTACGCTTTCTGCTGTGCAAGAAGCACTTGGCATACCCTAAACTAGCGTTGAAGTACGCGGCACCAATTTGGATCTAGAACGTTTCGCCTGCTATGAAACCCGACTTTCGCACACGTCCATATCAGCCTGTAGCTTCTCAAGCTTTTTCCACCCCTGAACTTGCGCGTACCGCACCCGAAGGTATTCCCATACAAACGCGGTACGCGGACGCGGATCTTGATGGACTGACTCATTTGAACTACGCTGCGGGCGTTCCACCGTTTTTGCGTGGGCCGTACAGCACGATGTACAACATCCGCCCGTGGACCATCCGGCAATACGCGGGCTTCTCGACGGCTGAAGACTCGAATGCCTTCTACCGTAGGAACCTTGCTGCGGGTCAAAAAGGCCTCTCGGTTGCGTTTGACCTTGCTACACACCGAGGCTATGATTCAGACCACCCACGTGTACTCGGCGACGTAGGCAAAGCTGGGGTAGCTATCGACAGCGTGGAGGACATGAAAATCCTCTTCAGCGGCATTCCGCTCGACAAGATGTCGGTGTCGATGACCATGAACGGCGCCGTGTTGCCCATCATGGCGTTTTACATCATTGCAGCGGAGGAGCAGGGTGTTGCGCCGAAGGCCTTGAGTGGGACGATCCAGAACGACATCCTCAAGGAGTTCATGGCGCGGAACACATACATCTACCCGCCCGCTCCCTCCATGCGCAGCATCGGCGATATTTTTGCCTACACCTCGAAGCATATGCCCCGCTTCAACTCAATTTCTGTGAGCGGGTACCACATGCAGGAAGCAGGTGCGACGGCCGATATCGAATTGGCGTATACGCTAGCTGATGGGCTGGCCTACATCCGAACAGGACTGGAAGTAGGGCTTGCCATCGACGCGTTTGCGCCGCGCATCTCGTTCTTCTTTGCAATTGGGATGGATTCGTTTATGGAGATCGCCAAGTTGCGGGCGGCTCGGCTTTTATGGGCGGAACTCGTGGCCCCGTTTGACCCGAAGAACCCAAAATCAATGGCGCTTCGCACACACTGCCAGACCTCTGGTTGGAGCCTGACGGAGCAAGACCCGTTCAATAACGTGGCGCGCACCTGCATCGAAGCTATCGCAGCGGCGATGGGCCACACACAATCGCTCCATACCAACGCGCTTGATGAGGCGATTGCGCTGCCTACGGATTTCTCGGCGCGCATTGCCCGCAATACGCAGTTGTATTTACAATTAGAAACTGATATCACCCGCGCCATCGACCCGTGGGCAGGTTCGTACTATGTCGAACGCCTCACGCACGAACTAGCCACGAAAGCACGGGCGTTGATCCAAGAGGTTGAAGACCTCGGCGGCATGGCAAAAGCCATCGAAGCAGGCGTTCCCAAACTGCGGATTGAGGAAGCAGCGGCTCGCAAGCAGGCTCGCATCGACAGCGGCCAAGATGTCATCGTGGGCGTCAATAAATACCGACTGGATGCGGAACAGCCCCTCGACATCCTCGAAGTCGACAATACCGCCGTACGTGAGCAACAAGTGGCTCGCTTAGCAAACCTACGTACGAACCGTGACAATGAAGCTGTAGAGCAGGCTCTGCAAGCGTTGCGCACATGCGCAACGTCTGGCGAAGGCAACTTGCTCGCGACTGCAGTGGATGCCGCGAGAGTACGGGCCACCCTCGGCGAAATCTCGGATGCCCTCGAAGCCGTCTTTGGTCGCTACAAAGCACAAATCAAAACGCTGTCAGGCGTTTATGCAGCCGAAATTGCCGATGATGTGCAGTTTCAGGAAGCCATAGCGCTAGCAGATGAGTTTGCCGCCACCGAAGGCCGCCGACCACGCATCATGGTAGCCAAGCTCGGCCAAGACGGTCACGACCGAGGCGCGAAGGTCATCGCCACCTCGTTTGCCGATTTAGGCTTCGATGTAGACGTTGGGCCGCTCTTTCAAACGCCTAGGGAAGCTGCACGCCAAGCCGCCGAAAACGATGTACACATCTTAGGGATCTCAAGCCTTGCTGGTGCCCATAAAACGTTGGTGCCCGAAGTCCTGAAAGCCCTTGCGGATCTGGGGCGTGACGACATCATGGTCATTGCGGGCGGTGTGATTCCCCAGCAAGATTATGCCGAACTGTACGACGCTGGTGTTGCCGGTGTTTTCGGGCCGGGAACGGTCATTGCTAAAGCTGCGTCCGAAGTGCTCAAGCTACTGTTGGCACCAGAAATCCTCTCGGCCAGTTAGTACACTCATTCCCCACGCGTTTCCTTCCTATCGCCTGCAGACATGTCTGACCCTCAAACGAATCGAGAGGCGCTTTCGGTGCAGGCAGGCGTTCAGCAGCAACCCGCTGTCAACCCCAATTATGCGGTTCGGCGCAAGCGCCTACCAGGAGCAGAGACGTTCATAGACGGCATCCGCTCAGGAAACCGTGTTATGCTCGGCCGCGCCATAACGTTGGTGGAGAGTACGGTCCCTGCGCATCAACAACTCGCCTCTGAGATCATTAATGCCCTATTACCTGCAAGTGGCAGGTCGTTGCGCATCGGGATAACGGGCGTTCCGGGAGTCGGTAAAAGCACGTTTATCGAAGCCCTCGGTGTGCAGTTGGTAGACCGGGGCCATCGCCTTGCTGTGCTCGCTATCGATCCAAGTAGCGAGGCGTCACGTGGCAGTATACTCGGCGACAAGACCCGGATGGAGCAGTTGGCTACGCGCAACCAAGCCTTCATTCGCCCCTCTCCTACGCGTGGTGCGCTTGGCGGTGTGGCCCGTGCAACACGGGAAGCCATCATTCTGTGCGAAGCCGCTGGGTTCGATGTGATCTTCGTCGAGACGGTTGGTGTGGGGCAATCTGAGACGGAAGTCTATAACCTCACCGATTTTTTTCTGCTGTTAATGCTTCCCGGTGCGGGCGACGATTTGCAGGGCATCAAACGCGGCATCATAGAGCGCGCCGATGCGATGGTCATCACCAAAGCGGATGGGTCGAATATGGACCGGGTGCGCCAAGCTCGAAGTGACTACCGGCTTGCGCTGCACCATCTTCCACCATCAGCCTCGGGGTTTGCACGAAAGGTACTAACGTGCTCCGCCTACGAAGGAAATGGGCTTGATACCGTTTGGGAGACCATCGAGGAATATGCTCAATTGACCCAAGCAAATGGGTACTTTGAGCGTCGCCGGAATCAGCAGGCGCTTCATGCCCTCCATAGGCATGTGCGTTACCAACTCGAACATCGCTTCTACCAAGAACCACGACTTCAAGATGCCCTTGCAGTGGCAGAATCGGAGGTCCTCAATGGCATAACATCGCCTTGGGCAGCAAGTGACGCCTTAATGCAGGCGTTCCTCGAAACGCTCCGCGATTAGCCCAACACATCGACGGCACGCTGCAGGCGTCGCAAACATGTTTCCTTCCCCAAGAGCGCCATCGTCGCGTACAAGCTTGGCCCGGCCAGCACGCCACAAATGGCGAGGCGAACAGGTGCCATGAGCTTGCCCATCCCAATCTCTTGTTCAGCGACAAACGCTTTGAGCACTGCTTCGATCGACACTTCATCAAACGTGCCCTGCGCTTCAAGCGTACTTGCGAACTGCGATACCAATGCCCCAGCATCGGCTTTCCAGCGTTTCTTAACAGCCTTGGGGTCGTAGTCGGCTGGATCAGCGAACATGAAGGCGGCTTCCGTTAAAATATCTTCGGCCATCGTCAGCCGTTCGTGCACGAGCGCCACCACATGCGTGACGTAATCGCGGTCTTGTGGGCCAAACCGCTCTACAATCGCGGGCTGCATCCGCTCTGCAAGTGACTCAGCCGATTTCTTGCGCAGGTATTGCTGATTGTACCACCGCAGTTTTTCGATGCTGAATTGCACACCTGCCGAGCCCACGCGTGTCAGGTCAAAGGCCTGTACGAGTTGACCAAGGTCAAACAACTCATCTTCGGTACCAGGATTCCAACCGAGGAAGGCGAGGAAGTTCAATAACGCTTCAGGCTCGTACCCAGCTGCTTGGTACTGCCGCACGGACACCGGGATGCCCATCTTTTCTGCATTGCGCTTCGAGAGTTTGCCACCCGTCGGACTTAAAATGAGGGGCAAATGCGCCATCGTAGGCGGCTCCCAGCCAAACAGTTGGTACATGATGATGTGCTTCGGCGTCGAGGGCAGCCACTCTTCGCCACGAATTACATGCGTCACACCCATTAGATGGTCATCGACGACATTAGCCAGATGGTAGGTAGGCAATCCATCGGATTTGAGTAGAACCTGGTCGTCAACCTCCGACGACTGGAACGACACTGTACCCCGCACCACATCCTCAAACGTGATCGTTTCGCCTTCGGGCACCTTGAGCCGCACAACAAACGGTACGCCATCGGCCTTCAAAGCCTCAACCTCTGCTCTGGAGAGACTGAGGCCGTTCCGCATCTGCATGCGCGTGGCTGCTCCGTATTTTGGCGCGACGTGCCCAGCGGCTTCCAGCTTGGTACGCATGTCAGCCAGTTCTTCAGCCGTATCGAAGGCGACGTAGGCATTGCCGCTGTCTAGCAACTGCTGGGCGTATCGTTGATACAATGCAGCACGCTGCGACTGATAAAAAGGCCCGACCTCGCTGTCCTTACCGGGACCTTCGTCGAAGGTAAGTCCAGCCCACGCAAGCGCGTTCAAAATGTCCGATTCAGCTTCCGCCACATAGCGCTGGCGGTCGGTATCTTCGATGCGGAGCAAAAACGCGCCACCCGTCTTGCGAGCAAGAAGGTAATTAAAGAGAGCGGTACGGAGCCCGCCGATATGCAACAGCCCCGTGGGGCTAGGTGCAAAACGTACG
>CAYYHN010000411.1:0-4855 GCA_964471245.1 uncultured Rhodothermaceae bacterium
TGCGATGCAGAAGGACGCCGAGAACCAAGTGACGGCCTTCGTGGCAGGCGAGCAAGAGAACCTACACGAGGTGATGATCTCGATGAACCAAGCCAAGCTGTCGTTTGACTTGATGGTCGAAGTACGCAACCGGGCCTTGGAAACCTACCAAGAACTGATGCGGATGCAGGTATAACCCACCCCTGAGTCAACCCACGGTATCGTACTACGCGCACCGCCCCTACACCGATGAATCCTTTTCTCGAACAAACGCTCGCTTTCCTGAAGCGCCTCAGCATAGGGCAACGCATTGCCCTCGCTTCAGTAGGTATCGGCGCCTTGGTCATCCTCTCGCTGATCGGCATGTGGACCAGCCGCCCCGACTACGCCCTGCTCTTCGGTGGCCTCGAACCCGATACAGCTGGCGAAATCATCCAACTGTTACAAAGCGACCAAGTCAACTACGAGCTACGCGAGACCAACAGCGGCACCTCGGTTTTCGTCCCACGCGATCAGCGCGATGAACTGCGTCTCCGATTTGCCTCACAAGGCGTCATCTCGAACGGACCGGAGAGCTACGACGACCTCTTTGGTGAAGGCGCAACCTTTGGGCGCAGTTCCTCCGAAATGGAATTAGCGAAGCAACGCGCCCTGCAAGGCGAACTTGCCCGAACCATCGCCAGCATCCGACAGGTTGAGAGCGCACGCGTGCACCTCGTCATACCCGACCGCAGCCCCTTCGCCCAAACGCAAGCCGAAGCAACCGCCTCAGTGTTTCTGCAACTGACGGGAAGTGGCGCGCTCTCCCCCAACCAAATTGACGGCATTACGTCCTTGGTTGCCGCAGGTGTAGAAGGCCTCGACCCCTCGAACGTCACCGTCGTCGATACGCGGGGCAACTTGCTTTCGAATCCGCACGCGGGCAACGAAGCCGTCGCGTTGAGCATGAGCCAGATGCAGCTTCAGCAGGAACTGGAGCAGTCGCTGCTGATAAAGGCGCAGAGCATGCTCGACGATGTATACGGCCCCAACAACGCCATCGTCCGCCTCAATGCGACGCTCAACTTCAGCACGCAGCGCGTCGTCGACAACATGGTCGACCCCGAGAGCCAGACGGTCATCAGCCAAGAACGGCTCGACTT
Source organism: uncultured Rhodothermaceae bacterium (assembly GCA_964471245.1). GTDB lineage: Bacteria > Bacteroidota > Rhodothermia > Rhodothermales > CAYYHN01 > CAYYHN01. The sequence continues at coordinate 1,122 of CAYYHN010000411.1, forward strand.
GCAAACCGATGAGCAAACCGAGAACGCCGTCGTCACCAACAACACGGTTAGCACGCGCAACACCACAACCGAGACACCTGCGGGGGAAATCAAGTTTTTGACGGTCACGGTCATGCTCAATCAGCGTAGCCGCATCGTCATCGACGACGACGGCGTAGAGACCGTCGAGTACATAGCGTATACGCAAGACCAGATTAGGATGGCTGAGGATGCCGTCAGAAACGCCGTTGGATTCAATGAAGATCGTGGCGATACGTTCTCAATCTCGCAGATGCCCTTCGACACGAGCATTAGCGACGAGATGCAGCGTGAAGTCTCGCTGCAGCGGCAGAATGAGCAGATCGAGCAGTATGTGCGCATGGGCCTGATGGTGCTCGCCTTGCTACTGGCGATGTGGCTCATCCGCTCGGCCAGCCGCCGTGCCACCGAACTGGCCTTGCCGACCGATATCGAAGTGGAAGCCGAGCCAGAGGAAGATCCGCTTCAATTGGAAGAGCCCCTCGAACTGGAAGACGACCCGCTCTTGCTCGAAGCTCCCGAAGAAGAGGACTTCGAATTCGACCTCGACATTTACACCAGCAAGCTTTCGCTGGAAGCACGGCGGCGCATGGCTGCGCGTAGTAAACTGTTTGAATACATCAAAGAGCAGGTGGCCGAGCATCCACACAGCGCGGTCGACCTCATTCGCTCGTGGCTGGCCGAAGACCTTGCCAACGGCAAATTGAACTAACCTTGCCGCACGCTGCTGCGTGCCTCTGTAACCATGGCCCAACGCACAACCGCTTTTACCGAGAAAAGAGTTCAGAAGCGCTCTGGACGCGGCGAATTTGAGGCAAAAGACATCGACATGAACGGGGCCGAAAAGGCCGCTGTACTCATGATTTCACTCGGTGTCGAGTCGTCCAGCCAGATCATGAAGGAATTGCGAGACGACGAGGTGGAGCGCATTTCCATCGAGATCGCGCGTCTCAAGAACGTCTCCAGCGATGCCATGGAAGCTGTTCTGCTCGAATTCCGCGACATGGCGATGGCGCACGACTACATCTCGCAAGGTGGCCTCATGTTCGCCCGTGATACGCTGACGGCTGCCCTCGGGCCACGCCGTGCCGAAGACATTGTGATGCGCATCGAAGCAGCGATGCAGGTCTCGGCCTTCCACCTCTTGCAAACCATCGAGACGAGCCAGCTGACGAACTTTTTGCAGAACGAGCACCCGCAGACAGCGGCTCTCATTTTAGCCCACCTGAACCCGCGCAAGTCGGCTGACATTATGGAAGGGCTGAAGACCGACTTCAAGAATGAGATTATGTATCGCTTGGCTACGATGGGCAAAACCTCACCGGACCTGCTGCGCGACATCGAAGAAGTAATCCGTGAGCAGATCGGCTCGGTGATCGGTACTAACCTGAGCGATTCGGGCGGCGTCGAGCGTGTGGCAGAAATCCTGAGCAATGTCAACCGCTCGTCGGAAAAGTCGATCATGGAAGGCATCCGCGACCGTGACGGCAACCTTGCCAACAGCATTAAAGCGCTCATGTTTGTCTTCGACGACCTCATCTCAATCAGCGACCGCGACATGCAACGTTTGCTGGTAGAGGTGGAGCAGAAAGACTTGGTGCTTGCCCTGAAGGGCACAGCCCCTGAGCTCCAGACTAAAATGCTGGGCAACCTTAGTGAACGCGCCTCCGAAATGATTCGCGAAGAAATGGAATTGGCCGGTCCGGTCCGTGTCAGCGATGTGGAAATCGCCCAGCGCTCCATCCTCGACACGGCACAGTCGCTCGAAGAGCAAGAAGAAATCACCTTGATGAACAACGGTGACCAGTTGGTTTAACGCACCACTCGAACCTCATCTGCACCGCCACTCAACGCATCCAATAGCTACGTGAGCACCCTTCCACGTATCATCAAGAAAAGCCGTCAGCAAGTCGACCAGACACTGATCGAAGACTTTATTATTGGCCAAGGACGGCGTGTGCCCGGTACACGTATTGACTATGAAGCGCCCGAGCAGGATGTGGTGAAACTACGGCAAGGCCGCGTACTCGGTGGCAGCCGCCAGCAAGACGCGCCCGAGCCCGTGACGCTGGAGTTTAAGCGAATGCGCTTGGTTACCCCAGGCGAAGATGCGTCAGACGATCCGTTTGAACAACCCCAACTGGAAGCAGAAGAACCTGAAGCCGAACCCGACCTAGAAGACTTGGTCGACCCGGAGATCCTCACGAAACTGCGGGCCGAGTGGGATCAGTTCTGGGAGATCCAGATGGATACGGCTGTGCAGAAAGCACAGCAAGAAGCGTTTATCGTGGGCTACAATGAGGGACGAGAGCAGTTTGAACCGGAACTACATGCCTTGCGTGCCGAGCTTAAATCCGTCCGCGAAGCCTATAGCCGAGATGTCAGCGAGGCTGTCCGCTCTTGGCATGCATTTATCGAAGAGAGCGAGCCACTGGTGTTGGAAATGGCCTTTTCGATCGCTGAAGCTATTCTCGATGCGCCCTTGCCCGATGAGGTCATGGAAGTCGCCACACCTTCGCTGGCCAACGCTATTGAAGCCCTCGCGAAGGACGCCCCACTAACCATCTCGGTGCATCCAGTGGACTGGTTACGCCTGCAAGAGAACAGCATCATCGACCAAATCAACAGCCAGCACCCGGCGCTCCGCTGGGACCCCAACGCCACGATTGATCAAGGCGATTGGGTGGTGCAGTCGCCTAAAGCGGTTGTCCGCCATATCAAGGAGGAACTCATGATGGACCTCCGCGAGAAATTCCATATGCAGCAGACGCAACGCCACACCTAACCTCAACTGTTAGCCTCCACGGCTTCCTTCATGTCACTCCTGCTCGAAGCACTATCTGATATTAAAGCCAAGCCACCCGTGACCAAGCACTACGGTCGCGTCCAATCGGTGGTCGGCTTGCTAGTGGAAGCGAGCGACGTACCCGCCGCTGTAGGTGAGTTGTGCTACATCTTAGAAGAAGATGCACCAACCAGCCGACGGATGGCCGCCGAGGTAGTTGGCGTACGCGGCAGAACGACCGTCTTAATGCCGTTGGAACAAACGGCGGGATTACGTGCAGGCTGCCTTGTCGAACGCTCGGCGCTTCCACTGACGGTGCAGGTCGGCGAAGAGCTACTGGGACGCGTGATCGACGCAAGTGGAGCACCGCTCGACGGCAAAGGGCCGCTGCTCCTGCACGAGGAACAGCCCGTCCACGCGGAGCCACCTTCGCCGATGGAGCGGCAACTCATCGAGGCCCCGCTCGCCACAGGTGTCCGCGCCCTTGATACGTTCCTCACACTCGGCCGAGGACAACGCGTCGGAATCTTCGCAGGCTCTGGGGTTGGAAAGAGTACATTGTTGAGTATGATTGCGAAGCGCGCCGAAGCCGACGTCAACGTGATTGCACTGATCGGGGAACGTGGCCGCGAGGTGCGCGAATTCATCGTAGACAACCTCGGCGAAGAAGGCCTCGCCCGCTCGGTTGTGGTAGCTGCCACCGGCGACCAAGCCGCCATGCGCCGTGTGAAAGGGGCAAGCGTTGCAATGGCCATCGCGGAGTACTTCCGCGACCAAGGCAAAGACGTGCTGTTGATGATGGACTCCGTCACCCGTGTAGCGATGGCGCAGCGTGAAATCGGGCTTGCTGTGGGCGAACCGCCTACAACGCGAGGCTATACACCAAGTGTCTTTGCCCTGCTACCCCGCTTGCTCGAACGCGCTGGACCAG
>CAYYHN010000412.1:0-556 GCA_964471245.1 uncultured Rhodothermaceae bacterium
GCCACGTACGTGACGGCTGCGCTCGCCCCAGCTTCCGTCTCTACAACCATTTCTACCGTAATCGGGGCCTCATCAGTGGCTACGGGATTTGGGAAGAACAGCTGGTTGAAGCCCACGCGCTGTGGTGTGATGCGTCGCGTTTGCTCGGGCTGCTCTGGCGGGGTCCACGTCAGTTCTATGGACACGTCGCCTGCTGACAACCCAAAATTTTGCCCTGAGACTGTCACAATCTGCTCGTAAAGGGCTTCAGGCGAAACCGTATTCACTTGGGGCTTGCCGAGCACTTGAAACGCAAAGGGTGGGCTCACCACGGGCGTACCGTTGACATTCGCACGCCATGTGAGTTCGACTTCCGTGGCTGTGTAGCCATTGCCGTTCGCAGCCGTGCCGGACACGCTTGCTGGCACGTCGAAACGGTAGCGCGAGGCCCGCAGCCGGTCTGCATCCACTTCCGTCTCGCCTAGGTACAATCCAAGGCCCAACGCCGCTTCATCTTCTTCCGAGAAGACCGGATCGGTGTTGACGATGAGGGTGGTGCCCGGCATCAGGAGGCGGT
>CAYYHN010000412.1:585-4855 GCA_964471245.1 uncultured Rhodothermaceae bacterium
GTCGCCGTCGTCGCGCTTGACCTCGGTGATGGCCAACGACTGCGAGGCGCGGAAGAACTTCCCAATGGCACGGTTGCTATCCTGCCGCCCACGCGGTGTTCGCACGGCGATGGCGAGGTCGCGTTGCGGTGCACGCAGGCGAATGGCCGGGATGCGCGCGCGGATCTGCGTAGGGCTGTGGTCTAAAATTTCCAGCTTATGCGTCCCGAGGAACACCTCGGCTTCAGCAGCACTCTCGCCAAACTGCCGCCCAGTAATCACGATCTCGGTACCAACCACGCCCGCCTCTGGCGAAAACCCTGAAATCTGCGGCGCGAAAGGTTCGCCTACAACAACGACCCATGTTTCAAGCGGCGTCGTGTTGGTCAGCGGATTTATGCTCAAAATATCGGTAAGCCGCTCGATGGCTTGCCCGCTCGCAGCCGCAACAAAGACCGTGCGCGTCGGAACGCTTAATACCTTCGTTGCGCCACTGAGTGTCTTCCGAAATAGTCGACTCGCCTTCGCAAGCTTAGATTTTTTGCCCGGATCAAGGCAGGCACCGGCCAATTCTGTAAGGTTCTGAATGGACGTAGCGACCATGTCCTGCGCGAGTTCGTAGACGATGGTCAAGCCAGCTTTCAGAAACTCACTCGACACACTCGACGACGCCGCAGCGGTCAGACGCGGGACAAGCGTCATCGCCTTACGGAGGGCTTTCTTCGACCCCTTTCGTCCCAGTTTTAAGATGCTTACGTTCTCGCCTGTTATCGCTTGCCGCACCGATGTACACTCCGTAATCGGCTGCGAGGTTACAGCTGCGTAAATATCAGCGGCTGCGATCAGAAGATTGGTGGCCGATGCCACTGTGGCGTCGAAACGACCAAAGGGAATGCTGTTGATGAGGATCGACTCATCGAGCGCCTCCGTGTTGTCCTCGGCTGTCAACGGTGCCATCCCACTGTAGAGGCGCACAATGTAGACGCCGTCACGATCCAAAGGGACTTGCAATCCTGCGTTGTTGGTTATAAGCCCCGTCGTTCCCGTGGCACGGCCAGTTTGCGCCGCCAAGGTATCCGTGATGGCGTCTACTGTATTCCCCAAGACGTCGAACGGAGCTGAATACGCGCTTGACTTGACTATGGTGATGCTTTCTAACGCATCATCTCCTTGCGCACGCGGGAAGATGGGGCGTTCGAAGGTGCCTCCAAAATCTTCGCGCACCCAAAACTCAGGATCACGCAAATCACGTGCGCCACGCGGGAAACTGGCGCGCAAGGCATCATCGTCGAGCCGTGCAAGGCGCACAAGCCAATCCACAGGGTTACCAAAATCACCTTGCAGGTTGATGGTCGCTGTAGCCGACACCTGATCATTGCTATCAATGGTTGGGGCAATGGTCACGGGCTCCAGATCATTAAACTGATCAGGGTAGTAGATGTCGATCTGCCGCCGATTGGCTTGCGGAAACGATACATGCTGCATGCCGCGGTTACCTGCGAGGCGCGCTGGATCCGTTCCCCCACGCTTACCGCTGCCTGCACTAGCGAGTGGCGATAACAACGCAGGCGGCAAGGCCCCAATTACGTCGTCGATAGCGTTTGCAAACGCCGCGCTAAAGTCGGCATCGGTGGCGGGGTCGCAGCGTGCATCAAGGCAAGCAGCCAACGCGTCGGCTGCTGGAGGGACGGCTGTCGACTGCGCAATGGCATTGCTAACGGCTTCCCGAACGGCCGCATCCCGGCTCAAGAGCGGCGGTGCCAAGTGCAGCAGGGCTTCCACGGTGGTACGCGCATCGATGGTTACGGAAGCAGGTGCAAGCGCCCCATCATCGTAATAGAGCAAGTATGCCGGATCGCTTTCGTCGTCGGGCGCTACCGTGAACAGCATGCGCTCTCCTTGCACAATGGTCATGGACACAGGTGCGTCGGTTACCGCTTCAATTTCGAGGGCGGCACTCACAAGGGAAAAGGCTTCGCTTGGGTCGCGGCTGGGGAGCGTCACGGAGAACATGCGTTGGGCGGCTTGCCCAAAGCGCTGATCTGATGTAGCTGAACCTCCCGGCGCGAGCACCGTCAGCGGAGCGCCTACGAAGCCGCTGGGGACCACGGCGGTAAGGCTGGTGGCGTCTGATCCAACAATATTGGCTTGCAGGTCGCCGAAGAAGAGAAGATTGAAGGACGCATCATCTGGGACAAACCCGCTGCCAAACACCCGCACGGTATCGCCTGCACTACCCGAAGTTGGGAGAAACGCATCAATGCGTGGAGTCGCAAAGGTGCCTTGGATCAATTCGGCATCGACCCGCCCAACAGCAACGGCTAGGATGCGCTGAGCGTCCTCAAGGGTGAGTACACCATCGCCAAATGTGCGGCCATCTGTACCGGGGATGGGATAGACATCACCCAATGCGAGGCTCGTTTCATCACCTGTTGCAAAGCCTTCTACGATGCGCATGGTACGCAGTGCATCGCGTCCATCTACTACGCCATCTCCATTCACATCACCTCGATCTTGCGCAACCAGACTAGCTGAACCAAACACACTAAGAACAAGGGTCGAAAAGAAAAGTGCTGAAAAGATGCGCATGGGTTCACATGGAAGCGGGTCGGATCAATACGAATACGTCCATGATCGGCAACGCAGCGATGTTCGGGCGACTCCATTTCTGCCATCTTTGGCTCCATTTCTGCCAATCAGCATTTTTGAGCCAAAAACAAGCATTCAAGTGCGCAGCTATCGGATGCTGCCACTCGAGCGAAAACGCATGCGAGGGTGCAGAATCAATCGCCTACAAGTACAGGCTCGGTGCTTTGCCAAAGCGCTGCGCAAAGAGGCGAGCAAACCATGACGGGTTTTCAATCCCGACCGCGTAGCTGACTTCGGCCACGGTATTATATGCTTTCCGTTCAAGCAACACGCGGGCGCGTTGGAGACGAATCTCGCGGATGAAATGCAGCGGGGTAAGCCCCGTAAGCGCCTTGGTCTTCCGGTGCAGTTGCCGCTCGCTGATGCTGAGGCGTGCAGCTAAATCTTTCACGCCGAAACCCGTGGTATCGAGGTGCTCCGTCACAGCGGTCTCAGCCTTTTCGAGGAAGATCTGCTCGGCGCTGCGCGGCACATCAGGTTGGGCGTTCGTGTCCGTATTGGCTTCATGCCACGCTGCCCGCTCCTGCCGATTGCGCAGTAGGTTGTCGACGCGGGCCAGCAGTTCCTCGGCGCTGAAGGGTTTGGTGATGAAGTCGTCCACGCCAAGGCGCAAACCCGTCAGGCGGTCGGCCTCTTCGGCGCGGGCCGTCAGCAAGATGAAGGGAAGCTCTGCCCAAGTCTCGTGCGCTTTGACTTTGGCGAGCAAGGTGAACCCGTCCATGCCCGGCATCATCACGTCGGAAAGAATAAGGTCGAACGTGTCAGTTCGAAGTTTTTCCAGCGCTTCGTGGCCATTGCTGCTTGTGACTATATGCCCTACGGGTGTCAACAACTCGCGCACGTACGCCTGCATTTCGGGGTGATCCTCAACCAACAGGATGCGCGCTTGCTCCGCCGTCTGCATGAAGCCCGGCGTGAAGGTGGTTCCAACCGATGGTGATGCTGATGATGAAGCCACTGCTTCCGTGGCCGATGCCTCTGGCGGCGCGACCGAGACGTCTTCGGTGGGCGGCAGCGGCAGCGTAAGGGTGAACGTACTGCCCTTGCCCGGCAGACTGCTTGCATCGACTTGGCCACCCATGCGTTCGGTCAGACGCTGTGTCAGCGCCAAGCCAATGCCCGCACCGCCAGCCACCGCCGTCTCCGTCTGATAGTACCGCTCGAAGATATGCCCCAACGCCTCTGCCTCAATACCCGGCCCCGTGTCGATGACGGCCAAGTGCAACGTTTCGGCTTCGTAGTGGCCACGCAGCGTAACATCACCGCCCGCAGGCGTGTACCTGATGGCATTGCTGAGCAGGTTGTTCAGCATCTGTTCGAACTTGCGAACGTCGAGTGCCACTACTAGTGTGGTGGGCACGTCTACCTCGTCGCGCAGATTGACCTTACGCTGCCCCGCAAACGACTCGAAACTGAACAAGATGCGGCGCAGCAGAGGCGCAAGCGCTATCGGCGTGGGAGCCAACGTGAGGACTCCGGCGTCGAGACGCGAAAGGTCGAGGATGTCTTCGACGAGCCCCAGCAACTGCGTGCCGCTGCGCTGGGCAAGCGAGAGGGGACGGCGGTCAGGTGTTTTCCCTGCCTTGAGCGTCTTTAGCGCTTCCTCAATGCGGTTCATCTGCCCGGATTCGACGGCCTGCTC
>CAYYHN010000413.1:0-4839 GCA_964471245.1 uncultured Rhodothermaceae bacterium
CCATCGGTTTCATTTCCCTGACCACGGCCGCGTGCTCGATACGTGGCGCATTCCCGGCGCGCTACACTCCGTCAACCCATGGGCCCTCGCGTTTCGCGATGATATCTTCATGATTAATGAAAGGCAAGTAACCATCCTGGAGACGGTGCACTTCGGCAAGCTCGCGTATGTCGAAGTCGGGGCTACGTGTGTCGGCAAGATTCAACAAACCTACACCGAGGACACATTTGCTCGCGGAGACGAGAAAGGCATGTTCCTCTTCGGTGGCTCGACTGTGATCGTAATCGGAGAAAAAGGGCGATGGGAGATCAATGCCGACATCCTGCAAAACACAGCGGAAGGGATCGAAACGTACCTCAAGATGGGCCGAGCAATCGGCCATACTAAGAGTCGAAGAAAAGATAACGGACAAATCTAACCGAGGCGCAACCGCTTCCGGTGTACGGTGCATCGTACGCAAGCTCCACCAAGACCACCACGCTCGAACCGCAGAGTCGCACCGATCATGCGGGCGCGGTAGCCCATCGTCTGAAGCCCAATGCCCCGCTCGACAGGCATTTTCTGAGGAAAGCCAATACCGTCATCTTCAACACAGAGGTTTACGTCATTGTTGGCCACATCTTCCTCCAACCGAATTACGACCCGGTCAGCTTGGCCGTGCTTAATGGCATTCGTCAACGCTTCCTGAGCAATGCGGTAAAGATTTGTCGTGGCGAGGTCATCATCGAGTTCGACGTTGCCTACAGCTTCAAATATGCAGGACAAGGTATAGGCCCGCGAAGCGTTTCGAGCTAATCGTTCGAGGGCATCCACAAAGCCACCCTGCTCCAACTCCACAGGCATCAGTACGCGTGCGATATTGCGGGCTTGATGATCAGCATCTTTAATGAGTGTGGTTATCTCCTCAGCCAGTTCTGCAAGGGGGCTCTGCTGCTTACGAAGTTGCCGATCTAAGCTTTGACTAATGAGGCCAAGACCGGTAAGATGCGCCCCTAATCCGTCGTGCATCTCTTGACTAATGCGTTGCCGTTCCAGCTCACCTGCTCGCACAATGTCCTGCTCTAGCGTGCGCTGCTTGGTCAGGTCTCTGATAATACCGGTAAAAATGCGACGCCCATTGACAAGCACTTCGCTGACGGCTAGGTCTATGGGAAAGATCCGACCACTCTTGTGCTGCCCAAACACCTCGCGCCCAATCCCGATGATCTTACGATGACCGGTCATTAAGTATTGGTGCATGTAGCCGTCATGGTTTGCCCGATAGGGTTCAGGCATGAGCATACGTATATTCTGCCCAGCCACTTCGACGGCTTTATAACCGAAAAGACGCTCCGCAGCCTCATTGAACGTATCAATCCGCCCACGATCGTCGATGGTAATGATCGCGTCGACCGTTGTTTCGAGAATGGCACGTACTTGCGCAGCATTCTCCTCCGAAGTCAATTGGGCTTCCCGGCGCAAGGTGATGTTTTCGTGGATGACAACTGCATAGCGATTTCCACCTACGGTGAAACCACGCACACTAATCTGGAACCAACGTTGCTCTGTAGGACTATCGCATGAGTATTCGTCGGTGTAGAGGGATTGCGCCCCGACGAGCACGGCGTGAATGCCTGCAGCTTGCATGCTGGCCTCGCCCCCTTTCACAGCATCAAAATAGTTGGCACCAACCCCCGTCGCGTGGCATTCCCCATCATTTTCTTCTGTAAAGCGACGCCATGCCGTATTTACGGCAAGAATAGTCCCTTGCTCATCGATGAGTGCTGTGTGGCCGCTGATAGCTTCCAGAAGAGCCATGCCTAATACAGGCAACGCAGCGGTTTCATCAGGTGCCGTCGTAAAGTCTAAATCTCTCGTGTAATCGCGCATAATCGAGGGGAAGAACAGGCCGACCGAGCGAATCATACCTAGAACCATAGCCTACGGCTTGCGAGTTGCAAAGGACGGCAAGCAAGCAGGATTGCAATGCAAGCAGATGGGGCTACCGCCTATACTAGACCTTCATGACGGGTAATGCTCCGATGTTATAGGTATGGTATACATGCAGTTTGTCTAGGAATTCTTCCGTTTGTTCGGATAAAAGCGCACATTCAGTACAAGAGAACACGTCCTGCACGACCCGCGCACTAGCCAATAGAGCACACCCCTATATTCAACGCCTTAAGCTATAACGACGGCAGGCATATAGCTCGTGTTTACAAGAGTGTAGCTTTCATGCATAAGTAACACTACTTACAAACAATAAAGTTCATACACAATAGCCTAGTCACTATTGACCATACGATTTCTACACCAAACTACACACGTATCGTACGCGAGGCACTTATGCTACCTGCGTAGCTAAGATTTCGGTGTTACCTGACTCACGTCACACGCGGCTAAGGGGATGCCCATATTTCCAAGGCATGACTCCGCATCTATGCGTCTTTTTCTAAGCATCCTCACCCTCCTCTGTATCGTCAGCATTACACAGCGCGTAGCTGCCCAAGATCGTACTCGGTTGGCCGTACTCCCGTTCGAAGCCCCTGACCTTGACGCTCGTACGGCCAATACACTGATGACACTGCTCATCAATGACCTCGAACAAGCTGGTACGCTCACCATCATCCCACCGCGTGCTGTACCTGGTGGGGGATGTGGTCTTAAGACCTGTGCTGCTGCACTCGGCCGTGATGCCAATGCTACCCATGCACTTGCTCTCAACTTGCTCACCCTTGGTGATAAATGGATCGTGCAATACCTCGTTGTCAACGTCATCACCGAAGATGTAACGCTGACCGACCGGGTTGATGCGCCAAGCTTAGAGAATATGGATGAGGTGATGGGGCGTATCGCGGCGAGTGTCTTGCAAAACCGCTCGATGGCTGCCACACTCCGTTCGGATAACATTCTTGAATCAGAAGTCGAACCGAATCGATTGCGGCGTGGTAATGCCTTTGGCGGCTTCACATACGGCCTCGTTCGCTCGTTCGATGAAGACACCTGCCGCAATGATGACCGCATCGATCTGTGCGACTTTTATGATCCACCCAACATTATGATTGCTTATCGCCGGGGGCTCGAACTTAACGACGGCTTTGCAGGGATTGAGTTTGGCTTTCGTGGTGGCTTCATGACCAACCTCTTTGGCGCGTACCTACTCTCACGCACAGACATCTCGCCCTACATCGGCGGCGGTCTTGGTTTCCGCTGGCCCAACGAGCGCTTCGAAGATGAACCACGTGGTGCCATCGACATGCAAATCAGCGCAGGGATGATGCTCTTCCGCACCTACCGTTTTCGCTTGTACGTGCAAGGCGCCATCGCTAAAACCCTTCAAAGCGACGAACCAGCCATGGGCGTCATCACAATTGGCTACCTTCGGTAAGACTTATGGCGTTCAACGTTGGACTATCAGAGGGCGTTGAGGTTTTGGATTCGCAGGCGAGCGGCGTGAGATGGCGAGGACAGCCGGGCGCGTTTTGTGAGTTCGTAGCAGCGCTACGGGCACGCAAAAGAAGCCGGGATAGACCGCCAGATCACCTCGCGCAGCCCGAAGTCAGAATCCTCAACGCCCTCTCAGCGAGCGTGTTGTAGAGAAAGAAGGCCCGCTAACATGAAGCACATAGACACCTGATGCCCAAGTATTTGTGTCCATGTGCAAGAACGCCGGGGCTTGCTCAGCCACGTAGCCGTCGAAAATGGTGGCGACATGACGGCCAAGCAGATCCGTCACATATGCCTGTATTGGGCCAGATGCCGCGACTGACAAAATGACCTGAGCCTTATCACTACCAGAATTGGAATAAGGTTGCGACAGATGGTAATCTATCGACGGGTACTCGGCAATCAGCGGTTCGCTAGCAGTACTGGTCTGGAGGGCTCTAAAATCGTACAAATAGGCTGCCTGAACGCCTATGCATCATCTTTTTCGTAGGCCTCGATGATGTCTTTAACGAGACGGTGACGCACGACATCTCCTTTGTCGAAATGGACAAAGTTAATGCCCTTGATGCCTTGTAGGATGCGCTGGGCTTCGATGAGGCCGCTTTGTGACCGGCTGGGCAAATCGGTCTGCGTGATATCGCCTGTAATGATGGCGCGGCTGTTGATGCCGAGACGCGTGAGAAACATTTTCATCTGTAACCCTGTAGCGTTCTGGGCTTCATCCAGGATAACAAAGGCTGAACTGAGTGTACGACCGCGCATGTAGGCGAGCGGCACAATCTCAACGATATTGCGCTCCATATATGAGCCGAGCTTCTCGCGAGGTAGCATCTCTTCCAGAGCGTCGTAGAGCGGACGCAGATACGGGTCAATTTTGTCTTTGAGGTCGCCGGGCAAGAATCCCAAACGTTCCCCTGCTTCTACTGCCGGACGGCATAGTACGATCTTCTTGACCTGTCGCGACTTGAGCGCTGCCACGGCCAATGCCACACCTGTGAACGTCTTGCCCGTACCTGCAGGTCCAATGGCAAATACCACATCGTTCGTACGCGCCGCATCGACGAGTTTAACCTGATTCGGCGTCTTGGCCTTCACCATTCCACCGCTTGGCGTAAACACGATGACGTTCTTTGACGCTGGACCAATGGGACTCCCGCCTTCTCCAACAGTGAACAACGTCAACACGGTCTCGACATCATTTTCGGTGAGGTTGCCGTTGCGATTGAGGATCAGCGTGAGTTCATCGAGGACGCGCTCAATACGAGCGACAGTGGCTCCTTCGCCTCGGAGGAGGATATCTTGGCCACGCGCTACGATGCGGGTCTCGGGGAAGGCAGCTTCAATACTGCGGAGATATTTGTCGTTAAAGCCGAAAAGAAGAAGGGGTTCGGCGTTCTGAATTGTAATACGTTT
>CAYYHN010000414.1:0-4829 GCA_964471245.1 uncultured Rhodothermaceae bacterium
TCCCCACCCGCGAGCCCCTTTCTTCCATCCACCCTTTTCCCCTCTCCCAAATGCCTTTCAACCTCGAACATGCGATTGCTGCTTGGCGGCGGGTTCATGAGACGAACGCTGTGTTTTCAGCCGAGGACATCCGCGAACTGGAGGCGCACCTGCGCGAGGATGTGCGCGTGCGTGTGGCCGAGGGCGCGACGACGGAGCAGGCGTTTCGGGCGGCCATCGCCGAGTTGGGTGCCTACGGCTTAGCCGAGGATGAATACCGCAAAGTCTATTGGCAAAAACGCCGTCGCCCTGATCAATTCCTTGATGCCTTAAACCTTCGTACAGCTATGTTGGCCAACTACCTCAAAATCGCCCTACGCAACGTGCGGCGGCACAAGCTCTACGCCGCGCTCAACGTGTTCGGCCTTGCCATCGGCATCGCATGCTGTTTGCTGATCGGCCTCTATGTGCAGGACGAATGGCGCTACGACCGCCATCACGCCGACCTCGACCGCGTGTATCGCCTGCTGACGGGCACGAACGGCGGTGGGCAGCCGACCAACGCCAACGGCTCCGTTGCCGCTGGACCGACGTTAGCGCAAGACTTTCCCGGTGAGATCGCCTACGTAGCCCGCTTACGCAAGATGGGCTGGAGTGAGAAGCGTGTCGCCGTTTATCAAGACCGCCGCTTCGCCGAGGCGCAATTTGCCCTCGCCGACTCCACCGTGTTCGACGTACTAACGATGCCACTACTTGCTGGCGATCCCGCTACTGCGCTCACGCGACCCGGCAGCATCGTACTCACCGAAGCCGTCGCACGAAAGTATTTCGGTGATGCAAACCCGATGGGGCAGACCATGCAGGTCGATGCGTACAACGATGGCACGTTTATGGATTTCGTCGTTACCGGGATCCGGGCCGAAACGGACGCCAAAACGCACGTGCCGTTCGACATACTGGCGTCGTGGGATAGCCAAGTGCGATGGGTAACGGGCTGGGGGTTCGAGCCGGTCTACACGTACCTCAAGCTCACGCCCGGTGCGGATGCCAACGCGCTAGAAGCGCAATTCCCAGAGTTCATTCGCACGCACCGAGGCGAGGACTGGTGGTACTCGTTGCATCTACAGCCTATCACCGACGTGCGGCTACATAGCACGTTCTATGCCGAGTCTTCGCCTACGAGCAGTATCGCGTACATCTACCTCTTCGGAGCCATAGCCGGGTTCATCCTGCTCTTGGCGTGCATCAACTTCATGAACCTGACGACAGCACAGGCCACGCAGCGCGCCCGCGAAGTCGGCGTCCGGAAGGTCGTTGGTGCACATCGCGGCCAATTAGCGGTGCAATTCCTTGGCGAAGCCCTGACGATGAGTACGTTGGCGGCGCTGCTGGCGCTCGCACTCACGTGGCTGGCCCTGCCGCTGTTCAACGACCTCGCCGACAAGGCCTTGTCGCTCAGCAGCCTCAACGCGGCCTTGGTTTTAGGTGGGGCACTGGGTTTAGCCTTGGTCGTAGGCTTCTTCTCCGGCAGCTACCCGGCGTTGGTGCTGACGCGCTTTGCGCCAGCTCAAGTCCTCAAAGGCACGCTCCTCCGTGGCAGAACGCGCCGCAGCCGTCTGCGCGAAAGCCTCGTCGTGTTTCAGTTTACCATCTCCATCGGTTTGCTCGTCTGCACGCTTGTCGTGTTCAACCAGATGAACCACATGCGCAGCATTAATCTCGGCTTCGAGAAGGAGCAGGTTGTCGTGTTGCCGCTTAATGGCGAGGTTCGTGCAGCCTACGAGACGATGCAAGCGGCGTTAGCCAGCAATCCGCGGGTAACCAAACTGACGATGTCCGAGCAGGTGCCAGGGCGCGCAGGCAATGGGTCGTGCTACCGCGTCGATGGTGATGAGACCTGCATCTCGCGCCTCATTACGCACTACGATTTTGCAACTACCTACGACATCCCGATGCTCGCAGGCCGCGATTTCTCTCGCGACTTCGCTGACCAAGAAGGCTATGCCTTCATGGTCAACCGTGCCTTCATCGAAACGCAAGGCTGGAGTGGTCCTGCCGAGGCGCTCGGCAAACACGTCGATGTGCTGGGCTGGGAAGAGTACGGTGGCCCTATCGTGGGCGTGACCGATGACTTTCAGTTGTTTTCCTTGCGATCGGGCAGCGAGCCCGTCATGATGATGCTCATGCGCCCAAACATCCACAACTTCCTCTCGATCCGCATTGCCCCAACCGAAGTAGCACAGACACTCGGTGAGATCGAAACCGTGTGGACACAGTTCGCGCCAAGTTATCCGTTCGAGTATTACTTCCTCGATGATGACTTCGAACGCCTCCACGCTGCCGACCAGCGGCTGGGCCAAGTAGTTGGCACGTTCGCGGGCCTTGCCATTTTGGTCGCTTGCCTTGGGTTATTTGGGTTAGCAGCCTTCGCCACAGCACGTCGTACCAAAGAGGTGGGCATCCGCAAGGTGATGGGCGCGTCGGCGAGCAGCCTGCTCATACTTCTCGGTCGCGACTTCGCTCGGCTTGTCGTTGTCGCTTTCGTGGTCGCAGCTCCGCTGGCGTGGTGGGCAATGGACACGTGGCTCGATACGTTTGCCTACCAGACCAGCATCGGCCTTACCACCTTCGCTCTCGCAGGCGGCCTCGCACTGGTCATTGCTCTCCTAACCGTCAGCTACCAAGCGTGGCATGCTGTGCGTGCCAATCCCATCGAGACGCTGCGGTACGAGTAGCAGGGGCTTGAGTTGAGGCAAGGGGATCGCTTAGGTACCTAGCGCTGTTGTTTATGTTGACGTGCTATCGACGGCCCGTTCCAACAGGAGACGGACTGTGCGTTCGCCAATGGAGCGATGGGCGTCAACCTGAAACTCATGGAGGCGCCATCCGTCTTGGCCAAATTGGTTGAGAGCTTTGACGAGTTCAACGAGCCGGTCGTCCTTCTTTTGAAGCTTCAACTCAAGAATCTGGTATTCGTATTGCATAACCGTAAAAGAAAGCTTCAGGTCCCCTTCTCTCGTAACCGTGCATCCCGTTCCGCACGCGCACGCTCGCGAAACTCCGCAAGTCGTGCCTCGAACTTTTCGATGGGCACGCGGGTCCCGTCTGGTAGGCGCATGTAGTACGTGCCCCCGTAAGCCGGGTCGATGTCGTGATCGTGGAAATGCCGAAACGCTTGGTTGATACTCAGCATACGGCTGGCGATGGAGTCGCTCATTGTATTCGTTCAAGAACTTGGCTCGGGGTACGCTAGGCGATGCTTCGCTTTGGTACTTGGGAATGTTTACTCTGGGCGTTTCAGATGAACATTCCCAAGTACCAAGTTTCTTTTACGAATACCGCATCCACTTCAGCAACTCGCCGAACGATGGCTTCTTGCCGTGCATCAGGATACCGACGCGGTAGATGCGTGAGCCAACCCATGTGGTGCCTAGGAACGTGGCAACAAGGAGCAATGCGGAAAGGCCCACTTGCCAGAATGGTACATCGGAGATGGCCACGCGGACGGTCATGAGGATCGGGGAGAAGAAGGGCACGAGCGATGCGCCAATAGCTAAGGCGGTGTTGGGGTTTTCTGCGACCGGGAACAGCATACCATACGCGATGAAAATCGGCACCATGATCGGCAGCATGAACGACTGGGCGTCTTGCTGCTGTTCCACTGCCGAACCGATGGCGGCGAACAGGCTGGCGTAGAGTAGGTAGCCAAACAGGAAGAAGAACACGAACCAAATGAAGACTTCCGGCCCGATGGCGGGCAACGCAAAGTCGAACGGCAATTCGCGCATCGCTTGGTCGAGTTGGGCTTGATCGGCTTCGCTGGGGCCGCCAAAGAATTGCCCCAACACGATGCCGCCTACAAATTGGAGCCCGAACACGACGCCAAACCAGATGCCAAGCTGTGTCAAGCCCATCCCGGCAATGCCGAGTAGCTTGCCCAGCATGAGTTGGAATGGCTTGACTGAGGAGACGACGACTTCAACGACGCGCGTCGTCTTTTCTTCCATCACGCCCTGCATCACGACTGAGCCGTACAGGAAGATGCTAAAGAAGATGAGGACACCAACGACCATGCCGATGATCGTGTAGGTTTCGGTGCTGCCCACTTCTTCGCCTGATTCCGACAGCTTCACGCTGCGCAGTGCGATGTCGGTCTCCAAGGCATCCATCACTTCCGGCGAGATGTTCATCTCGCGCATCCGCTCGGCTTCAATTACGCTGCGAATCGCCCCGCGCAGGTCGCCCCGGACCGAGGAACCGACCACGTCGCTCGTATAGAGGGTGAGGTCGGCCGTACCGCTGATAAGCGTGGCGGGCAATACAACATAGCCATCGTACGTCCCCTCCGCGACGGCTTCGCGCAGCGTGTCGATGGGGGCCGTGCTGCGTTCGAGCGCAAACGCCTCGTGCTCTTGGGTGAGCAAGGTGTCGAGCACAAACGGCGTCTCATCGACAATAGCGATGTTGAGTTGGGCGGCTTCGTCCTGCGCAAATGAGAATACGACTACAGCGATAATGCCGACATAAAACAGGATGATGCCTACTGGGACGAGCAGCGTGGTTAGAATGAACTTCTTCGACTGTACCCGGCGCAGGTATTCACTTTTAAAGACAATCCAGGTCTTGTTTTTCATCGTGATTTGTGGTTCGTGATTCGTACGCTCATTGCATTCGCTTTTGGTATCAATGGCATGGCCACATCAACCAAAGCGAGCATCAGCGAGCGTACAAAAAACTAAAGTGAGCAGAGCGAACGTACGAAAGCGAACGCAGTGAGCGTCCTAGCTTTCTTGTTGCTGGACGAGGGAGACAAAGATCTCGCGGAGCGGCGGCTCGACGACTTCGAAGCG
>CAYYHN010000415.1:0-4822 GCA_964471245.1 uncultured Rhodothermaceae bacterium
TTTGTTCTAGCACCCACGGCACCGCCTTCCGCGAGACGACGAGCACCAGTCCGATAATGAGCGCTGCTTCTCCAAGTGCTCGAGCTGCGTCGAACGCCGAGCCGCCTTCGCCGCCGAGCATGGGCACGAGCAGCACCATCAAAATAATGGCGAAGTCTTGGAAGATCAGAATGGCAAGGCTGAACTGTCCCGCAGGCGTGTCGGTCTCGTTGCGGTCGGAGAGGAGCTTAAGCACGATGGCCGTCGAGGATAGCGCGACGAGGCAGCCAGTGAACACGGCTGTCGGCCAGATGATGCCGCTAGCAACCAACAGCATTGCCACGACCGCGATGGTCAGTCCCGTTTGCATGCCGCCGCCGAGGAAGATAATGCGGCGGATACGGTTCAGTTTCTCCAGACTGAACTCGACACCGATGGTGAACAACAGCAAGATGACACCAATCTCTGCTAGCGCGTCGACCAACTCTTGATCTTGCACGACGCCAAGTGCATACGGCCCAATGACGACGCCCGCCAGCAGGAAACCGACGATGGGGACGAGCTTGATCCGGTTGCACAGGTAGGCAATGGCCACGCTGAGGGCGAGCAATGCGACGATTTCGCCGAGGAACGGTAGGCCAGCACCTGCAGCAAGGATGGGCGTCATGTGGCAGTGAGTGAGGAGCGGTACGTCGGTGCGACCCAAGGTAGTGGGCACGTTTGCCGGGTGCAAGATGCGAACCCCGACTGTTTTTCCAGCTTCACTGTAACGTTTTACCGAACGTTCGGTCTAAGGGTTCGAAATAACGTTCACCACGCTTTTTAACTGCCATGACACCCATTGTCGAACAGATTGCTGACGTATTGCGCGAACAGGGATACCAAGGCGCAAGCCTGAGTCGGTTAGCCAATGCGACAGGCCTAAAGCGCGCGAGCCTCTATCACCGTTTTCCCGGTGGCAAAGAAGAAATGGCGGCAACAGCGCTTCATGAGGTCGGCCAGTTCCTCACAGACGAGGTGCTGGCCTCGTTGTACACCGACTTGCCTGTGGCTACACGGCTCGCACAGTATGTCGACGGCCTAAGCTTGTTTTACCAAGACGGTTGGCGCTCCTGCTTGCTCGATGTATTGTCGCTCGGCGAAGGAACGCTGCCCTTTCGTGCCAAGATCGATGAATTGATCACCGGATGGATTGCCGCCATGGCCCATGTGTCGCGTGATAGCGGCTTCAACGAAGCCACTGCGCAGCAACGTGCTGAGGAGGCCGTCATGCTCATCGAAGGGGCCTTAGTCGTCTCCCGAGGCCGTAGTGACGCCGCACCGTTTCAACGCATGCTAGCCCGACTGCCGGGCCTACTGCTCAAGGCATAATGCGCACCGCAACTCCGCCCCTGTATTCTGTTTTGCTCACCATTACACCCTATAAAGCCCATGCCACGAATGACGCTCGTGCGCGCGGCGACAGCGCCTGCCCAAACGCGCACGTTACTTAAAACGATCGCCAATGAGCGCGGTCAGGTGCCGAGCTATGCCCTTGTGTTAGCCAATTCACCGCATGCCTTGCAGGCCTTTATCGAGATGCAACGCCGTCTTGAAACCGGCCAGCTGGACAAACAGACGCAGGCCCGCATTGCGTTAGCCATCACCGAGCGCAACGCGTCGGAGTATTGCCAAATGCGCCATACCGCTGAAGCCCGCGCGGTTGGCCTTTCCGAAGACGAAATCCAAGCCGCCAAAGCAGGTACTTCCAACGCCGACCGGAAGGCCGCGGCATTGGTGCAGTTGGCCGTCGAGCTTGTAGATCAAAACGGCGCTATCGGTGCGATTCCGATTGCCGCGGCCCGCGTTGCTGGGGCAACCGAAGGCGAGATTGCCGAAGTCATGCTGCACATCGGCCTCAACGTGGCGGCGAATGTGCTGGCTAAGGCAACAAAGTTACCAATCGATGAGGCTGGCGTTGAGGCGGCCGTTGCAAGTTAGCATGATCCAGCTAGTTCCTTAGTTCCACCCTATTCTCACTATACGACCATGGCAGAAAATTACGCCGCTATCGCCTTCTCACCCGAAGTTCGCCGCGCCCAAGAGCGGCGCGGTGCTCGGGCGCAGGGTCGCTTTATCGAACAGATGGCTCCGCCCACGAAGGCACTCGATGATGCCACCGCGCTCTTCATTGCTGAGCGAGACACGTTCTTTGTGGCATCGGTTGGTGCAGATGGCTGGCCCTACGTGCAGCACCGAGGCGGCCCCAAAGGATTCCTGAAAATCCTTGACCGAACGACATTGGCGTTTGCCGACTTCTCAGGGAATCGGCAATACGTGACGGTGGGGCATGTCGAAGCGAATCATCGGTTGGCCCTCATTCTTGTTGATTTTGCGCTCAAGCGACGCGTCAAGATCTACGCACGTGCGCGTACTGTCGAAGCGGATGAGGATCCCGCGCTTATGGAGCGGCTGGCTTCGCCAGATTACGCGGCAAACATCGAGCGGGCGATTGTGCTTGACATCGAAGCATTCGACTGGAACTGTCCGCAACACATTGTGCCGCGTTGGACGGGCAAGGAGGTCGATGCGATGTTGGAACCCTACCAAGATGAAATCGCCAAGTTACGTGCCGCGTTAACAACGGCTCCTGCGCAGGGTAATGCTCTTAACTCCGATGCCCAGGTGCCCGCTGACTGGGATGCCGACGGGAAGCTAACTACACGCGTTGTGGTCCAAGGTCTCCGGCAGCTGACGCCGCGTGTGCGCGCCTTCACCCTTGCCGCCCCCGATGGGCAGCCGTTGCCTCCATTTGCTGCGGGCGCGCACATTCAGGTACCCGTACGCCTCGCCGATGGCATCCTTGCTACGCGTTCGTATTCGCTGACGAACCTCCCGCTGCCTCATGAGGCTACACAAGCCTATGAAATCGCCGTCTTACGTGAGGATGACGGTGAAGGCGGCTCAGCGTATCTGCACGACATGCTGCAACTCGGCGCTACGTTTCGTGTTGGGCTGCCCTATAATGGGTTTCCGCTCGCCGATCAAGCGGATCACCATGTTCTCATTGCTGGTGGCATTGGCATTACCCCAATTCTCGCGATGGCGCATGCCTTGCATGTACAGGGCGCATCGTTTGAACTGCACTACGCCGCGCGAAGCCAAGCCGAGGCCGCTTTCTACAAGGAGCTGCATCGCGCTTTCCCGGATCGGCTGACGTTTTATCCGAGCACCCAAGGCAAGCGCCTTGCACCAGCACCTTTGCTGGTGGCGCAACCTGATGGCACGCATGCATACGTCTGCGGCCCAGTGGGCCTAATCGACGATGTGCGTGCCGCATCAACACGTGCCGGTTGGGCCAATGAGCGGGTGCACGCCGAACTGTTTGTTGCTGAGGCGCATCAGCCAGATGACCAGCCCGTGACCGTTGAGTTAGCACGGTCGGGACAGACGGTGTACGTCGAGGCGGAAGAAACCATTCTCGAAGCCGCCGAAGCGTCGGGTGTCCTTGCCCCGTTTAGCTGCCGTACAGGCACGTGCCGGACCTGCGCCGTCCGGGTATTGGTGGGTCAGCCTGATCATCGCGACCATGTACTTTCTGATGCCGAAAAGGCTGCTGGTGATGTGATGACCATCTGCGTTTCACGAGCACACACAGATCATCTCACCTTGGATTTGTAACGAATACCTCTCGATTGAGAGTATTTTGCGCGTGCATCTGGGGGTCGAGTAACTTGTCAGCCTCTGGTTCTTCCACTCCTGACTCCTTCCTGCTTAAGCGGTGAATTAGAATTGTACCGTATTCGCTCAAGCAGATCATTTTGTTTGGCTAAAAATACCTGAGTAGTCAGCTTGGCCCAGATGCAGAGGCTGTGTGACTATGCCCATTCGTTTCGTACGCAGCGCATGCGCGGCTATATGGTTTAGCGGCGCTCGAAATGGTTGACGGTATTCGAATACCTCATTGCTGAGCGCCGCGGCCGTTGGCTCTTGGCTGTTGGATCTCAATTCCCACGTCGTTCCCAATCCGGTCAATACCGTCAACCATTTCTATTCTTGCTATAAGCAACGTCTATTTAGCAGTACGCAGACCGGCACATTAATAACTGCCTCGGTCAAGAAAGTCCTATCGGCCTAGGGAATTCCCCCCATATCTGATCGGAACCGAATTCGTGCCCTAATTGCTCCTTAAGCACACGGTGTTACCACCGATGCAAAAACCGTCTAGTCAGTTCTAGGCCTCTCCCGAAAGACTAAGCTCGTCCATAGTACACCTCGCAAGCGTGACGTGTTTTGATGATTGTGCACCTGCTGACCAATACATGCACAAGCCATAACACATGCCCTGCTTGTCCAATCTGCCGAACGCCTACAGTCTTTTT
The DNA here is from genome assembly GCA_964471245.1 of uncultured Rhodothermaceae bacterium. Taxonomy (GTDB): domain Bacteria; phylum Bacteroidota; class Rhodothermia; order Rhodothermales; family CAYYHN01; genus CAYYHN01. The sequence continues at coordinate 4,341 of CAYYHN010000415.1, forward strand.
TAGCCATGACCAACATACCTCTCCATCAAAAGCTTGCCTTTCGCATTTCGGTCCTAACGGGGTCGATGGTTGTCCTTGGTGTTATTGCCGTCCTCCTTGTAATCGTAAATCTCAACGCAAACAAGGCTGATGCTGTCGTCATCAATGACGCTGGCAAGCTCCGCATGCTTAGCCAAAGGATCACCAAGGCGTCCCTAGCGATGCATGGGGGCAACGAAGCTGCCCGCGATGAACTAAAGAGCGCTGCTGAAACATTTGCTGTGCTGTTCAACCGCGTCTACCATGGCGATGTCACTGAAGCTATTCCACCTGCTCCACCTGAAATTACCCCACAACTTGCACACGTTGAAAGCATTTGGCTGCCGTTCGAGGAGCAGGTAAATCAGCTGCTGGAAGCCCGTCCCGGTAGCCCCGAAGCCGAGGCCGCCGTTGCACATATCTTAGCCAATAACCAGACGTTGCTCGTCGAAGCCAACAAAGGC
>CAYYHN010000416.1:0-4793 GCA_964471245.1 uncultured Rhodothermaceae bacterium
CATCTGGCTCATGTAACGGCTGCTGAGGTTGACGCTGTACAGCTTGCCACGCATCCCGAGGCTCAGGCTGAACTGGTGCTGCGGCACGTACGGCAGTTCATCGCCAATCTCGACGGTGCCCCATGCGTCGAACTCACTCTCGAAGCTGTTCTGGAATTCGGCCTGCGTGAACGTGTAGCTTGCTTGTAGCGGCAACACACGGCGCGTCTGGAGGAGCAATCCAAGGTCGTACGCCATCGACAACTCGAGGCCCAGCGCATTGACGTCGCCGCCGTTGAATTGGTCGGTGGTGCCTTCGCCGCCTGCAGCCGCAAGGTCCGCGCCGAGGAGGTTGCTGTAGTCATTGAAGAAGAATGCGCTTTCGACATGCAGCGCACCGCTATCGTAACGTGCCCCGACTTCATAATTGACGCTTTCCTCTGGATTCGTGCCCTCCTTCGAGCCCGGCGGCGCAAACCCTTTGTGGATGCCGCCAAATGTGCTCAGGTCGTCGGTAAGCTGGTAGCTCAACCCAAGGCCGGGGATCCACACGTCGACGCTGTTCTCGCGGGTAGCTAGGTCTACGCCGGTGCGGCTCGGATCATCCTTGCCAAAGTCTTCGCGCTCAACGGTGATCGTCTCAAAGCGGAGGCCTGGCGTGGCTGTCAGGCGGCCTGCGGCGACTTCGTACTGCGCAAAGAGCGCCAACGCCGTCGCTGTCTCAACGCGGTTGCTCTCGGTGCCGGGTGTACCCGACGCCGTCAGTTCCATCACGCCGCCGTTCATCCGGTACTCGTCCACCCACTGAAAACGGTCGATCTGGTCTTGGTGGTAGCGCACCCCAACATCGAGGTCATGCGTCAGGCCCGGCGTTTCGAACTGGAACCCAGCGACGGACTGGATGCCCTGTGCGTAATATTCGCGGTTGTTGGCCTTCACTTCGAGGGCGTTGCCGTTGCTGCTCGTCTGGCCTGTCAGGATCGCGTATTCGCTGGCGAAATCGGTTGGGGCTGCGAGGATGGCTGCGATCTTATTTCGGCTGCCGTCTTCACCCGCACGCACACGGTCGAGCTTATACCAATTGCGGGCGAAGTCCGTGCGGTAAAGCGTTGTCGTGAGGTCCACATTGGGAGCAGGCTGCATGAAGTGACGCACCGAATACTGCTCCTGCTCAGTTTCCATCACATCCTCCTGCGAACCAGCATAGCGACGCAGCGGATCGGCGGCGAAATCACCATCGGTGAGGCCGAGGTAGGTCTCGTCGGAGGTCTCCGTGGTGCGCCCGGCCTTGAAGGTCACGGATTGGTAGACAGCCGCGTTTGGGCGTGTGTTGAACCGGAGCTTGACGAGATAGTCCTGCTTGTCGAAGCCGGTATCGCCGCCGTTGTCGAGCTGTTTGAACCCAGCACTACGGGCTTGATACGTCTCCGCCAGAAACGCAACCCGCTCCATCGCCGTGCCAACGTGTGCGTGGATCGTCCGCTCTTGATGTTCACCGGCAAGCAGGTCGAGTTTCCCCGCGAACTGGTTCGGGATCTGCGTCGAGATGAGGTTAATGGCTCCACCAGTCGTGTACGGCCCATATTTGATCTGGCTCGATCCCTTGCGTACTTCGATACCTTCCATGCGGCCTGCCGTCGGGAAGTAGTAGGCGGCTGGCGCGGCGTATGGCGCCGGAGCCATCAGGATGCCGTCTTCCATCACGGTGATCTTAGAACTCCGCTCAGCGCCCGTTCCGCGTATGCCGATGTTCGGTCGTAGGCCATAGCCGTCTTCCTCTTGGATGTTCAATCCGGGCACGCCCTGCAAGATGCGGTTGATGTCGTTGTAGCTAAACTCTTCTAGCTGCCGCAGACCAATGTAGGTTGCCGAACCCGGAATGCGATCGAGGCCGCGCTGTCCGCCGGTGATGGTCACTTCATCGAGTTCGATGGCGCGCTCGTTCATCGAGAGCGTGACCGTCGTCGTTTCGTTCGTGCGGATGGTCACAGACTGTCTCAGCGCCTCAAAGCCGATGCTGGTGGCAAGCAGCGTATAGGTGCCTGCTGGTACATCGGCGATGCGAAAGGTGCCGTCAGCCGTAGCGGCGGTGCCAAGCGTCGTGCCTTCGAGGGACAGGTTGACGCCGGGGAGTGGCTGCTGATTGCTGGCTTCGAGGACACGGCCTTCCAAGATGCCGGTTTGGGCGAGTACCGAAGTGACGCCGAAACACAGCAAGACGACGGTACAGAGTAGACGCTTCATGTAAACAGGTGGTGGGTTGGGATTGGACAGCAACGAAGCGGTGGTCTCTATTTAGATCGTGTCCAATCTACACGCTTATTTAGACTTTGTCTAGACTAATTGGGGCAGCGCATGAAAAGTTTGCTTGAAGTGTATAGCTGGTCGCTGATGACCAAGTAGGTAATCGTCTCCAAAAAAACATCACAAAAAAACGTGCAAAGCTTACGGGAGAGCGTTCTTTGGGGGCTCTTTATGGCAGCAGTATCTAATCAATGTAGCACGAATCGAAATAGTTGATGGTATGGATCGTATGGGGCGCGACGTTGGCATCGAGACCCAAGGGCCAACAGCCAAGAGCCAACGGCCGCGGCGCTCAGCAACGAGGTACCCGAATGCCATCAACCATTTCAAGCGCCGCTATATGCCGAATCACCTGCCAAGGACACACCATGTTACGCTTCTTATTTGGCTGCATTTTCCTGCTGGGCACCGTGTCGCATGCCTCCGGTCAAGCATGGACGCAAGCTCCTGGTCGTGCCTACGTCAAGCTCGCCTACGGTGCCTCTACAGCCACCGATCAGTTTACCTTCGACGGGCAAACGAAGCTGTACGCGGACCACGTCGAAGAGCCTGCGTTCTTCGATCGGAGCCTGTACCTCTATGGCGAACTCGGCCTGACGAAACGCGTGACGCTCGTGGCCTCATTGCCCTACAAGCGTTTGTTCATCCGTGATACGGCCTTTCGCTACGTAGCTCAAGGCTTCGGCTCGGCACAACTCGGCGTTCGGTACGATCTCCGACCGCTGCTGGGTTGGCAAGACGGAGCCAACGCCCTCTCCTCGTATGCTGCGGTGACGTTGCCGACGGGCTACCACCGCAACTACGCGCCGAGCGTGGGCACAGGGCAGGTCGATGCGCAGGCCTCGCTGCATTATGGGCGTAGTTTCTACCCGTTTCCGGGCTATGCGCAGGTGGGTTTGGGGTATCGCCACCGCTCGTCGTTGTATAGCCTCTCGCAAGGTGCGCCGTGCCAAGAAGGAGCCGACCTTGGATGTATTGAAGACCGCCAGCCGACGTTCGGCGACGAGTGGACGGCCTCGGCAGAAATCGGCATGACGCTTGGCAAGCGGGCGCTGGTGCAAGCGTTGACCCAAACCGTATGGTCCATACAGACGCCCAACCTTGGCTTCACGGCGACCAACCCGTTCCCGACGCACCAGCGCTACGTGAAGGTCGGCGGCGGACTGACACTCTATCCGCTGCCTCGCCTCGGCCTCAGCATGCAAGCGTTCATGACGCCGTACGGCCGCAGCACCGTTCGTTCCACCGACCTCTTTTTTGGGATTGAATATGCCTTCTAAGACCCACGCTCCTACGCTTCATCGCCGTGCCTTTCTTCGAACGATGGGTGCGGCCTTCGTCGGGCTGGGCATCGTTCCGCTGGCGGGCTGCGATAGCATTGCCGTTGATCCAATCACGCTGGGGCAGGACACACCGTTCCTGACGCCCAACACGACGTTCTACTACAAGAACGGGGCCGAGGGCTCTGTCGTAGGGTGGCAGCGCCCGACGGTGACATCTGCCAACTGGACACTCACCATCGATGGCCTCGTCGATACGCCGCAGACGCTACGCATGGCCGATCTCGACGCGGCATCTGGCGATGCGATGACGGTGCTTAAGACGCTGCGTTGCGTCATCGACTCGAACGACGTGCAGGGCCTCATCGGGACGGCCTTGTGGACGGGGGTGCCGCTGCGGCCGTTCCTCGAACGCGCGGGCATCGACCTGACGCGGACAAAGCGACTGCGGTTCTATGGGCAAGATGGCTTCCGGCACAACCTTCCGATCGCCAAGGTTTTCGACCCCGTGGCTGAAGGCGACGTACCGGCGTTACTCATCACGCACATGAACGGTGAACCGCTATCGGACGATCACGGTTACCCCGTGCGGCTGTTGCAGTACGATGGCTTTGGGTATGAGAGCGTCAAGTGGCTGACCCGGATTGAGGCGACCGCCGAGGACACGCCGTTCGGCACCTACCAAGACAGCGGCTTCGTAGATGATGGGCAGATGCGCGTGAGCAGCCGCATCACGAGCCCGCTTGCGAACCTGAGTGTCCCGGCAGGGCTCACACGACTCCTTGGGTTTGCCGTCAGCGGCGCAGCAGGCATCGACCGCGTCGAGGTGTCGATTGATGATGGCGCGTGGACACCTGCACAACTACAGTCGCTCGAAGATGCCGTCGCCGCTGAGCCATCGCTGACGCAGGCGCTGCAAATCGCAGACAGCGCCTCTTTCCAGTACCCGTACCGCGCCGTTTGGGTGAAGTGGTCGCTCGATTGGCAGGCCACGCCCGGCACGCATACCGTCCGCATCCGCGCTGTCGACCAGGCAGGCAACATGCAGCCCGACGAAGACCGCGACATCGCCGATGGTATCAACGCTACGCCACGCATTACGCTGCGCGTGGGTTGATGGGCGACGTAATCCTTTTGTCACCCTCTCTACAAGTACCAAAACAGCCAAGCGCCAACAGCCTTAAACCCTAAACAACGCCATGACCGAAAAAGCCTTTGTCTACCTGCTCT
>CAYYHN010000417.1:0-4106 GCA_964471245.1 uncultured Rhodothermaceae bacterium
GATGCTACCCGTCATCAGGGCCGTACCATCGTTGTTCTCCGTGAAGACAGCATCATGCATCGAGTAATACCGGTCGCTGCCACTATCGAGGTTTGGCAGCCAGAAACCACGTACCGGGTTGCCAAGGTTCTGTACGCAGTACTGATCTGGATTTGGTGGCGAAACGTTGCTAATTAAGCCGGCATCAACCGAATTGTTGTCGCTGTTGCTGATAGTGAACGTATGCGAGAAGCCGTTGCTAGGGTTCGCATCGCTGTCTTTGTCGTCGTTGTTGCCTGCGTTGCGCGTCGTGAACGAGAAGCCGTTCGGTGCAACAAAACGCACGCGGTAGTCGCCTGGTGCGACTTCGAAGCTGTAAATGCCGTTGTTGTTCGTTGTAGTCGTTCCAATGGTGTTGTTGTTGCTGTCGCGCAACTGGACCGTCACGCCTGCTACGCCCGGCTCACCATTATCTTGGATGCCATTGCCGTTCAAGTCATTGAAGACCTTGTCGCCCACATTAAACGTGAATGGGTCGGGCGAGAGGCCGAAGAACTTGACGTCGGCTTCCCCGTCGTTGTCGATGCGGAACCCATAGATGTGGCCCGAAGCGTTAAAGACCGAGGTCTTCACGACGGTAAACCACATGGGTTGGTCGGAGCGAGTGGGGGGGCGGTAGCCTGTATTCCAGCGATACGGCGCGTCAAAACCAACGCGGTCGCCAATGACGTTGCCATTGGCGTCCAGCGGGATCAAGTCGAAGAAGGTGTTGCCGAACCGCTCTTGTACGTACAGGTAGTCGTTGCCATTGGCGTCCAGCGGACTTTCGAGGAAGAAGTCAAAGTCCGGGTTCCAGTTGGAGCCATTGCGGTTGAGGCCATCGTAGCGGACGTAGTCCATGATGTCCTCATTGCCCAAAGCCGTTTCGAGTGCAGCTTCAAACCCGTTCGTGTTGACACACGTGTCCTGATTGTCCACGACAGCGCAGACCCCCGTCAGATTGCTAGGGAAGTTGATGTTGCGGACATCAATGAGCGACGTATTGAATTCGTCTAACACAATGTCTTGACCACCATCTCGAACCGTGATCGACTGGATCGTGATCGGTCCGGTGTTGGTGCCGTTGTTGCTTTGCGAGGAGGTTTGCGTCACCGTGGTGCCTTGCACGTTAAGGACGACCTGCTTGACGCGGACGTCCCCATTGCCAGCCGTGATGGTGGTTTGTGCTACAGCATGGGTCATGCCTGCCAGCATAAGGGCAAACATGACGACCAATAGGCGCTGCGTCCGGTATAAGCTCAATCCTGATCGGCGCAGACGCGGTGCCAGTTCAGTGCAAAAACGCTGATTGAAGCGGAAGGTATTCATAGAAACGATACAGTTGCTTGGGGGCGGCTTAGAAGCAGATCGGGTGAGGACGCAGAAGAAATCTGCTCTTATTGCCGAGTGTCCATGTTGAGAAGGATTACCGCTTAGCCGCTTCATCAAACCCGGTGCCATGTGTCTACAAGCCCCAGAAACAGACTGAATTCGTTGATTTTGACTGGGTTGATCTCATCTTGCATATCATGCTGAGAACGCCTCAAGGGCAAGTCGTATCATATTTGCAAGGTGAAGTGGAGCCGATATCTTACGTGTGTAGGGTAGCTGAAGAGTAATGGCGCTGCGCTCGAAAACGCATAGAAACCCTATGACAGCACATTGACTTTCGTCCTAGGTGCAGGTAGATTGGGGGTAGGATTTTTGGGCAGTCATCCTGTGTACCGTTGGCACGATGCCCTGCGTCCAAGGCCTCATGTTTATGCCGTCACTCCTAGGTCTATCCGGACTCGCTGCAATCACGCTTCTGCCGCCTGAGGCAGGATGGTTACTTATTGTGTGGCCTGTGCTCTTTGCGTGGTGGCGACGTACGAAGCGCAAGCCGGAAACCATTGATCTGACTGATCCTGCTGAGGAAGAAGATCTTGCTTCATTCGGTATTCTAGAGATTCGTCCTGTAACGGGAGCAGCCTCACCATCGGAGCAAGAAGCTGCCGTTGATGTAGTGACTGACCATGTGCAGAATGAGGACGACGCGGATTCAGTGGATATTGATGTTTCCCTCATAGCAGAGGTTGACGGCACTATATCCGACAGGGAAGCCGCTGGCCAAGCTATAAAGCGAGCGGCTATTGAAGCCGAGATGGTCGATGGTGTCTCGCGACCAAAGCCACTAGGCAAAGGCTTGCCACAGCGTCGTGTGCTGGGTCACCACCCGGAGGAGTTGCCAGCCGTCGAGTCGATAGCCTCGCGCGCTATCTTTGGGTTGCGGGCATGTCTTTACGCCTTGTGGAGTGCCACTGGTGCGCAAACCATCTGCCTCCTTGCACAAGATTCCGTGGCTCCGCGCTATCGTATACAAGGTGTTGTCAGCCAGAATGGCTATGCACGGACGACCGGTGCATTCCCAACGACAGCACCTCTGCTGAATGCTGAGATGATGCGCCAACCCATCATCGCGCGTAGCGTCAGTTCATCTGATCTCGCTGCTCGGGATCTCCGCTACTACCGTGTCGACATCGCCGTACGTGATGTGCTCTTGCTGCCCATCCACGTCCCTGGTGCTGATGCCACTTACATACTACTAGCTGATACGCTGGATGTAGGTGGGCTTGACACTGTGCGGCAGCAACAAGTATTGGTCCGTGGGGCAGCATTACTGAGCACGCTGCTCACGCCAGAAGATCACTTGGACCCGCTTCCGCCTTCGCTAAAAATAGAGAGCAAGGACAACCTAGAACTGCAGCCGCGCCGAGAGATTATTCGCGATGAAATGGCGACGGTACGTGCTCGAAAAGTGCCCCTTGGGTTAGCCTTGATTTATGTCAACAAGGCTGAGGAAGTGGCTGCTGAAGGAGCTGCACCTGTACTTGCACTCGAAGAATTGTTACACGATGAGATCGGTACCCTGTCCCCAGGAGGGCGTGTAGAGCGTTTTGGCGAGCTGATGTATGGGGTCTTTCAGTACGAAACTGCGGAAGCTCTAGAGAAGTGGGCGACAGACATTCATGCGTACTTCGAGGATGAAGCAATTCTGCGCGATGGCGGTGTAAGCATTGGTGTTGCTATGCTCAACGATCGTCATGAAGACAGCGATCAATTTCGGCATGATGCAACGATGGCGTTGCGCGAAGCCTTCGAAAGTGGCGGAGGCTGTGTCATCGTCGAATAACTTGGGCCACCAGCATGCTTTTTGTGACGATTGTGTTGGATGGTGTCGGTATTGGGGAAGCACCCGATGCTGATCAATACGGTGATGAAGGTAGTAATACACTCGGCCACATCTGTGCACTAGAACGCCCGGCATTGCCCTATCTAGCGGCATTCGGATTAGGCAACATTGCACCGCTGAAGGGCATTGGGCCAGTGGCTAATCCCTTGGCACACTATGGCAAGATGCAAGAGGTGTCTGCAGGGAAAGACAGCACAACCGGCCATTGGGAACTGGCTGGTCTGCGCCTCGATACGCCGTTTCCTACGTACCCCAAAGGTTTTCCCGACGAAGTGGTCTCGGCATTTCTTGCACACTCGGAGGCGGCGGACATACTTGCTAACCACGTTGCATCTGGCACAAATATCATTCGCGAATTAGGGCAGAAACATCAAGAAACTGGCCATCCGATTCTCTACACATCAGCCGATAGCGTCTTCCAGCTTGCTGCTCATGTCGAGACCATTCCGCTTCCTGCACTCTACGCCATGTGCGAGGTGGCACGTCATCAGGTTTGCATTGGACCCCATGCAGTTGGGCGCGTGATTGCGCGCCCGTTCGAAGGCGATCCGGGTAATTACATGCGTATTTCAGCCGCTCGCAAAGACTTTTCGCGCTTACCGCATCGGCCTCCATTGCAAGCCGCTCTCCAAACGCATGGTGTACGCACCGTTTCGGTTGGTAAGATTACGGATCTGTTTGGCCATATTGGGTTCGATGAGCGCCATAAGACACGTAACAACGCCGAAGGGATCGAAGCGACCATCGCGGCAATGCACGCCGCCGCCTCCGACCCCACGCCCACGTTTATCTGGACCAACCTCGTCGACTTCGACCAAGAATACGGCCATCGGAACAACCCCGCAGGGTTTGCCGC
>CAYYHN010000417.1:4146-4784 GCA_964471245.1 uncultured Rhodothermaceae bacterium
TTCGACGCGGCCCTGCCGTCTTTGCAAGCTGCATTGCCGCTGGGCGGTCGCCTCGTCCTCACCGCCGACCACGGCAACGATCCCACCACGCCGAGCACCGACCATAGCCGCGAGTACGTTCCGCTGCTGTGTTATGATGGAAAACCGGGGCAGTCGCTTGGCCTACGGACGAGTTTCAACGACCACGCTGCTGCCGTAGCGGCCTACTTCGGCGTACCATTCGAGACAAAAGGCATCTCATTTTAGTGGAAAAAGCGATCTATTGCTCAGCGCGTAACGCTTCGAGCCGTTGGACCAGCCGAGTGCTCGTAGGGGCCAGTGTGATGGCTTGGAGGTAGAAGGCTTCTGCCCGCACGCGATCTCCCGTGGTTTCATAGGCGGAAGCTAGCCGCGCAAAAGCACTCGCCGACATTGGGTATTGCTCGGTGTTGAGTATAAAGACAGCAAGGGCTTCCGTCTGCTGCTTAGCCGCGAGTAACTCCTGTCCAAAGGCGTCGAGGCTGCGTTCGCTGAAGTCGTAGGCATCCGATCCATAATAGGCCGTGCGGAGTTCATCGTAGGTCGCGCGGAGAGCTTGTACGCCATCGTTGGCAAGGGTTGTCTTCAAGACCGAAGCCAAGGGTTCGGGGCGTGCTACG
>CAYYHN010000418.1:0-2675 GCA_964471245.1 uncultured Rhodothermaceae bacterium
CCCACGGCTGATGCATCAAGCAAGGACATCAAAACGGAACATACCTGGCCGCGCTCCAAAGGGGCGACCAGTGGCACCCATGCCCACAACGACCTGCACCACCTGTTTCCGGCACACGCCAACACCAACAGCAGCCGCAACAACTACCCGTTTGGCGCAGTGGCCGACCACTTGACTTCGACATGGTGGTGCGCGAACGGGCGCAACGATAGCCGCCCCGCCAATGAAGCTGTGTGTGCCGAGAAGTACGATGCTGGCGACGCCTCGCTGTTTGAGCCGCGCGAGGCGCACAAAGGCAACACCGCTCGCGCCATGTTCTACTTCGCCACGATATACGAAGCGCAAGCCGACTACGCGTGGTTCCGTCCGCAGCTCGACACCCTGCTCGCTTGGCACACTGCCGACCCTGCTGATGCCGCTGAACTCGCTCGCACGCAAGCCATTGCCGCCCACCAAGGCACGGCCAACCCGTTTGTGCTGGATGCCACCCTAGCCAACCGCGCCTTCACCGACACCATCCAGCAAACTGATGGCGTGGTGTGGGTCAATGAGCTGCACTACGACAACAGCGGCGCAGACACCGGAGAAGGCATCGAAATCGCCGGGACAGCCGGGCTCGACCTCAGCGGCTACCGCGTCTTGTTTTACAATGGCAGCACCCAGTTACGCTATGCGACACGTGCACTGAGCGGCGTGCTGCCCAATCAGGAGGAAGGCTTCGGTACGCTCTGGTTTGCGCACAGCAGCATTCAGAACGGCGACCCCGACGGCTTCGCCCTCGTCGATCCGCAGGGAAGCGTCCTCGAGTTCTGGTCGTACGAAGGCACGTTTGTCGCAGGCGATGAAGCAGCCTTCGGGATGAGCAGCACTGATATGGGCACCATGCAACCATCGTCGACACCCGTGGGGATGACACTCCAGCGTGTCGGAGCAGGAGCCACAGGAGCAGCTTTCACGTGGACGGACCCGCAGGCGGCCACTCCAGGTCAACCCAATCAGCAGCAAACGTTCGGCACGCCACTCGCGGCCGCACACCTCGCCTTCAGCGCAGTGGTGGATGGCAATGTCGTCCACCTTCGCTGGGAGTCGACTGACTATGCCTCAGAGCACTCCCAGCAGTTCACCATCGAAAAAGCCACGCAAGCCGACTCTTTCACGATGATTGGCCGCGTCTCCCAGCCGAAGGGCGATGGGAGCTTTGCCTTTCAGACCAATCCACTGCAACCCGACACGTACCGATTCCGCCTCCGGTACCATGCAGCCAATGGCGAGATCGGCTACAGTGCTATTCAAACCGTTCGGGTGCTCCCTACGACACCCTATACCCTGTCTGCGCCTGCCCCGAACCCTATGTGCGGCTACAGCGTCTTATCTCTGGCTGTAGCCACCTCGCAACACGTCAAAGCAGAAGTCTTCGACCTGCTAGGGCGTCGCCGCGGAATTGTGCTCGATGCGACGATGGAAGCAGAACACGCTGCGGTACTGCGCGTGGACCTCACCGCTATGCCTGCGGGGCTCTACTTTGTACGCGTCAAGGGCGAGCACTTCTCGGCTACGCGTAGCCTCATGCGAGCAAACTGAGACCTTGCGCGGCACATCCTTTCGTTTCAGAAAAGGCGGCCGATACTCCCCACAAATCCCCTGCATGTATCGTTCGCTACTATGTCTGCCACACACGCCGATGTCTGCCTCCTCGCCTACGACTTCTCCACGAAGATCATGGGTGGTTCGGTCCGTGCCATCAAGTTTGCCGAGTACCTACCGCGCTATGGTTGGACGCCGCACGTCATCACGGCCTCGCCACCTGACGAGCATCCGCCACTCACGCATGGCAGTATCACGACCATCGCCTCGCCCGAACGCGATTTTGGCGGCGGCATTGCGGTGCAACAAGACGGCGATAGCAGGCTCGACCAGAATCCCGGCTGGCTCCAGCGGCTGGCCGGACTGAAGCAATTGCTTCCACTCGAACGGCAACTGAGCTGGTTTCCGGCGTTTCGGCGCGAAGCGCTCAAAGCCCTCGAAGGCAAAGACATCAAGGTCGTCATCTCGACCAGTGCACCGTATGTGATGATGCTGTTCGGCCGCTGGCTTGCGACCAAGCTCGGCGTCCCGCACATCGTGGACCTTCGCGACGACTGGCAGGGACGCGAGCTCTATGAAGACCGCTCATGGCTGAACCGCACGTTGCTCAACGCCTACTGCACATATGTGGTCAAGCGCTCGGCAGGCATCGCCGTGGTGAGTTGGTACACACAGCCTCGCTTTGAAGCGATGGGCGTACCGACGTGGCTCGTGGCGAACGGCTACGACGAGCCCCAGTTTGCTCATCTGCCGCTCGAAGCGCGTGCCGTCCCTCAGGATGGCCCGCTGCGCATTCTCCACCTTGGCTGGATTGCAGCATACCGCAGCATCGGTCCGCTACTGGAGGCCTTCCGCATCCTACGCGAACGCGACCCCTCGGTTGCCGACCAGATCCGGCTTGAACAATACGGCCTCATCGAACCTAGCGAACAAGCCTTGATCGACGCCTCAGGCGTAGCCGACATGGTGACCATCCACGGGCAAGTGCCCCACCGCATCGCCATCGAAAAGATGGCAGGTGCGGATGTATTGCTCGTCATACCAGGCTCAAAGATACCAGCCGCACTCACAGGCAAGCTCTTCGAATACCT
>CAYYHN010000418.1:2685-2905 GCA_964471245.1 uncultured Rhodothermaceae bacterium
GCTTGGTCGCCCGGGTGCCGCAATGGAATTGGCGGAACAAGTAAACCTCCGCGATCGATACGACGAGCGCGACCCGAAGGCTATCGCCGACGCAGTAGCCGACCTGCTGGCCCGCAAACGAGCAGGCTCGCTTCGCACCGATACCGAAACGGATCGTATCGTGCCGTTCGCCCGCGAAAATACCACCAGCGTGCTTGCTCAAGCGCTCAGTGCCGCGACC
>CAYYHN010000418.1:2921-4782 GCA_964471245.1 uncultured Rhodothermaceae bacterium
GGGATGGTCACGCAACACATTCTATTCCGCTTGTTGAGGTTGCCCGATGACCCACGCATTGCTTCCCAAACCAGCCCTTAGCAAACGCCATCCGCTCGTCAGCATTGGCATGTCGGTCTACAATACTGGGCCCTTCATTGCTGACGCGATTGCATCCATCTTGGCACAGACGTATGTCAACTGGGAGTTGATCATTCTAGATGATGGCTCACAAGATGATACGCTGGAGATCATTCGGCAGTTCGACGACCCACGCATCCGCGTCATCAGCGACGGCACCAACAAAGGCCTGCCTGCGCGCTTGAATCAGGCCGTCGACCTTGCCAAAGGCACCCTCTTCGCCCGCATGGACGGCGACGACATTTGCTGGCCGGACCGTTTGGAAAAGCAAGTCGCCTACTTGCACGCACATCCAGAGGTGGATCTCCTCGCAGCCGAGTTACTGACCTTTCGAACGGACGGCACAGTGGATGGCCGCCAAGCGTTCTATGGGGAAACACACGCGGAGATCACGCGAGCACCGTGGAGTGGCATGCACATGAACCACGCCACATGGGTGGGCCACATCGCATGGTTCCGCGCTAACCGCTACAACGAGGATGCTGTGCGGATGGAAGACGAGGAGTTGATGCTGCGCTCGTACCGCCACAGTTGCTTCGCCCGCATGCCCGACATCCTCTACGGATACCGTGTCGACGAACTCAGTTTGACCAAAATCCTGCGCGCCCGCCGCGGCTTCATGGCGATGATGTTCCGCGAAGCCCAACGCCAACGTGATCCGCGCCTGCTGATTGGCGTTCTCACCACCGCGCTCAAAGCGTGTGTCGACATCTTTGCCATCAAATCGGGCCTCGGCTACAAGATCCTCCCACACCGCGCCTCCTCGCCCGACTCAGCCGACATTGCCGAGTGGCGACGCATTGAGGCCCTCGTCGACAACGTACGGCTCCAACACCAGCGCCCCGAGCGGCAGTTGGACCGTCCACCCGTCCCCCAGCCGCGTCCGCCGTACGACCCCAAGCGAACGGAATCCGTGTAGATTGAATCACCGTAATGGTCGGTGATTGGATGTCCAAGGACGAATTTGAGGCCTAGCACTTCGCACTCGAAGGCGCCAATTGTGATCTTTGATTGAGTTACTTACAGGGCTCTTATGGGAATTCTCTGATTGTGCGCGAGACAAAATCGGTAGCCACTGATCACGCCGATCTTGTCGCTGTACTATGCGCCTTTTTCTATAACGCACCCGTTGACCAACAACTATACCAACCCAAAGGATAACCAGCGTCAAAAATACCCATAGCATAGACACCTCACATTTCACTTAACAAGAAGATACGAGGCTGATTTAGATTCGTTACGACACCTTTACGAATCACCTTGCAAAAGCTGCAAATAATTCAAAACTTAAAGCAGACCTTACCTTTCTTTTGGGGAACATGCTTCGCTTCGCTCTGTCTCTACTCTTCGTCGCTTCTCTTTTCCTCGTATTATGCAGGAACACCTGCGCTTGCCCAAACACGCTCGGTTAACACCAACTCTACTGGTCTGGCATTGCAAGGGCACGACCCTGTGGCTTACTTCGTGGCGGGTAAGCCAAGGCTGGGGTCAGATGGGATGACCGTCACGTTTCAAGGCACAACGTACCGCTTTGCAACGGAGGAGCACATGACGCTCTTCATGCGTGACCCAAGTCGCTACATCCCACAGTACGGCGGCTGGTGTGCTTTCGGCTTTGCAATGCAACCGGGCGAATTTGGTTCGTGGCAGGCAGGCCCCTACCCCATCGACCCGGCATCGTTTAAGATTGAGAGACTGTTTGGTAAGTGGTCAAACAAAGTAGCGCCCGCCAGTGTTTTGT
>CAYYHN010000419.1:0-4778 GCA_964471245.1 uncultured Rhodothermaceae bacterium
GTGGCAATAGGGGTGGGCAGACGCGCGTCCAGTGCGATTCGAGCGTCCACGTATGCATGATGCCCTTAAGTGCAGGGATGGGCGCATGCTTCGTAATCGAGGTACGTATCTTTGTGAGTTCGCGCTGCTGCTCCAGTGCCATTGGGGAACGCCTGTTGACATAGAGGGCCGAAGCAAGCGGACTACTGATATTCAGCGTAGCGGAAATACACCCAGCGCCTCCGGCAGCAAGCAAGTCATGCAGAAAAATCTCATTCCCAGAAAAAATCTGTAACTCTGGGAAGTCGTGCACTAAGGTCGACATGTGGTGCCAGTCGCTGCTTGAATCCTTGATGCCTGCGATAGTCTCTGGGAAGGCTTGCTTGAGCCTTCGGATAAGTGTAGGCGTGAAAGGGATCCCTGAAAGCTGCGGGATGTGATAGAGCAGGACACGAAGCTCGGGGCTGTTGATGGTCTGAAGCACGGTCCCAAACCACGTCGCCAGTCCATCTTCGGTTACGTTCTTGTAATAGAAAGGCGGAAGGAGAAGCATGTGCTTTACGCCTTGTGCCAACGCATGATTCGTTAGGGCAATGGTGTCCGCGATAGCCGTCGCCCCCGTTCCGACGACCAGCCGATCGCGTGGTACACCTGCGTGGCAGACTGCTTCAAGCGCCGACATGCGCTGTATGGTCGAGAATGAAGTTGCCTCACCGGTCGTTCCAAACAACACAATGCCGTCAGCACCACGATTCAACAGCCAATGTACGTGGTTGCCAAAGGCGACGTGGTCGATGGCATAATTCGACTTGAGTGGTGTCAGGCTGGCGATGTAAATGCCTTCACGAATCATACGGTATCGCTGGGATATCTGCGGAAACTTAGTTCAATAGTGGCACGCGTGAAGTATACTCTTTCCCTGAACAAAGCGCATCGTCTCCTCCAAAAAGTCGACCGGACAAACTATACATGATGCTTCCTGACTTAACGCAACGGTCGCGCGAGGACGAATTGATGGATGACTTTTCCATCACCGATGCGCGGCTGGACGATGCCCTACAAAATATTGCCCATGTAAATCGTTTTCTGTCCGGATGGCGTACAACGCAACGTGTGCTTGTCCCGTATCTAAGGCGGCATAAAGGCAAGAGCCTACGCATGCTCGACCTTGGTACGGGCATCGCCGACCATCCTGCACGATGGGTGCCTTTGGCTGCCTCAATGGGCGTACGCCTTGAGGTTGTTGCAGTTGATGCCAACGCCGTATCCCTCGCACACGCAGATCGGTACTTGACCCAAGCGTTGCCCCCTGAACAGCGTGCGTGCATCCAGCTAGAAACAGCTGATGCAATGAACTTACCTTACGCTCCGGATTCGTTTGACGTGGTACACGCTGCACTTTTTTTGCACCATTTCGACGATGCCGAAGCCGCACAACTACTTGCTTCTATGCAGCGGCTCGCACATCATGGCATTATCGTCAACGACTTGCATCGGCATGCGTTGGCATATATGGGTATTAAGGCGCTCACCTACGTATTTCCGGGTGATCAGATGTTTGCGAACGATGCGCCGCTTTCTGTAATGCGAGCCTTTACACGGGAAGAACTGAGACACTTAGCTGCCAAGGCAGACCTTTTAGATGCAACCATACGCTGGCATTGGGCGTTTCGCTGGAGCCTTTCGACTCTCCGCACCTAATCGCGTTAATCATGCTTCCTCAAGCGCCCATCTCGCGCGATCGAATGACCTCCGTCGATCTAGGAGACTATGATGCCGCGATTATTGGAGGAGGGCTAGCGGGGTGCAGTCTGGCTATTCAATTGGCAACGCGTGGATATCGCATCATCCTGTTCGAAAAACAGACGTACCCTGCCCATAAGCTCTGCGGCGAATTCTTGTCGGTTGAAGTGCAAGCGATGTTCCAGCAGTTGCACGTACTTGATGCGGTCATGGAGGCTGGTGCGCACCCGATCACAAAAACGCGGGTCACATCACCAAGCGGACAAGCATTTGAAGCCCACTTGCCTGGAACGGCGCTTGGACTGAGCCGATTTCGATTGGATCAGCTTTTGGCCGAGAAGGCGGCCTCTCAAGGCGTCTTGGTACGAGATGGCAGCTTGGTAAGTGAAGTCGGTGGTTCGTACGCGCATGGATTTTCGATCCACACAAAGAAGGAGCACTGCCAAGCCAAGCTGGTTCTTGGCGCATGGGGGAAACGTGGTGTACTCGACAGAAAGTTAGCACGTCCATTCATGCAAAAGGCCAGTCCGGTAGCCGCCTTTAAAGCGCACTTCCGAGGTGTGGCGATCCCCAACTACATTGAGTTGCATGCCTTTGCCGGAGGCTATTGTGGCCTGTCGCACGTTGAAGACGGCGTAGTCAACGCATGTTGGATTACCACTGTAGACGCATTGAAGGCGTCAGGTGGATCGCCAACAGGGATGATGGAAGGTGTCATGGCCTCGAACCCCGAACTGAAGGCGCGGTTCGAAAAGATGCACAACGTGATGGGCGGATTCAAAGCCGTAGGCCAAGTGACCTTCGCGCAGAAAGGCTTATTCGACGGCAATGTGATGATGGTAGGCGATACAACAGGAATGATTGCGCCTCTATGCGGCGATGGCATGGCGATGGCGCTGACAGGCGCGGACTTGGCTGCGCCGCTCGTTTCAAAATATTTAGACGACATGCTATCGGCTGAAGCCATGAAGCGTGCTTACCAGCGTGCATGGACCCGTACGTTTCGTTGGCGATTAAGGTTAGGGTCATTGCTACATGGCCTGTATATTCAGCCTACACTTTCCAATGCAGGTGTCCGCTTGTGCAATCACTTGCCTTCTTTGGCGCGCTGGCTGATTCGAAATACACGTGGTTAGATACGGTTCCACTGCTGTCCCAATGCATTCCAGATTTAGTATTGCTCAAGCGCAGACGTACCAAACGATGCCTTCATCACGCTCTCTTCTGCGAGCTATCATCCTAGGCATACTTTTGGTCTTTGCTTCAGGTCTGATTCCTTGGGAATTGATGGCGCAGGAACGATATCAGTCGCCTCGTCGCTTCTGGACGTGGGCCAAGCAAGACCTCCGTGCATTACCCGGACAGTTCACGCCGAGACTAGGTCTTGCCGTGGCAGGCAGTGGTGCTGTTTTGCTTGGCCTTGGTCGGTACGATGCATCCCTCGTGGAGCGGGCGAACGACATCGAGTACGATCTCAAGTTTCGTGTTATCGAGGAGTTTGGCAACGTAAAAGCGATCCGACCGATTTCCTTTCTGCTGTTCAGCGGCTCGTTGATGACACGCAATTATCGGTTCCAAGATGCGGCTTTCACATCAATGCAAGCGGTATACATTTCCAACGTCTTCACCAATGCCTTGAAGGCTATCTTCGGGCGTGCGCGGCCATATCAAAATGAAGGCCACACCGTATTTGACCCGTTTTCTGGAAACAGCTCGTTTCCATCGGGCCATGCGACCACTGCGTTTGCGTTCTTAACACCTTGGGTGATGTATTACCCGGAGGTATTAGGTCCAGCATTTAGTGTGATCGCCTTGAGTACTGCGTTCTCTCGGTTGGTCATCAACTTCCATTGGGTCACCGATGTCATGGCGGGTGGGGCCATTGGGTTCACTACAGCATTCTGGTTGTCGCGTAGGCATTTGGGACTATCGAATCGCTTCCGCGTCGTACCCCAACTCTCAGCAAATCGAGCGAGTTTGGTCTTGCATTTCTAGCGAGATCCGGAAGAGGCCTGAGCAGCACGCCCGATTCGGTCCATTAAGGCACGTCCGAGCCCGACGTCTGGGACCCGTTGGCAATAGATGGTTCGGATTCCAGCGCGATCACACGCACGAAAAAAGGCGAAGAGTCTATGGCTATAATCTTCGAGTGATGTGCACTGGGCTACCAATTGAAATGGGTGCTCTATGTTGAATGCTTCTAGGCCAATGTATCCCGCCTGTACAGTGTCGGCAATGTCATTCATGGAATCGACCAAGTAAACATACGCCGTGGGTGCGTAATGACGATACCGTGTGCCTGGGCTTCGCTTATTCGCATCCGATGCCTTCGTATCAGCGAATTGTGTTGTAGGCACGACGCATTGCAAGTCAGCCAATGTGACACTACCAGCACGTAGAATGACAGGCCAAGGGCCCGTGCAGTCAACCACTGTGGATTCAATGCCAACGTCGGAGGGCGGGCCTTGCAAGATGCAATCGATGCGGCCGTCCAAGTCTTCGGCGACGGCTTCCCACGTAGTCGGGCTGGGACGCCCAGAGCTGTTGGCCGAAGGTGCCGCGACAGGAAGGGCTGTTTCTCGAAGAAATGCTTGCGCGATGGGGTGTGAGGGAATCCTTACGGCTAATGTGTCGAGTCCGCCGCTGACGATGGAGGGCACATCGGGGTGGCGGGGGAGGATGACGGAGATGGAGCCTGGAGCAAAAGTGGATAGGATAGTCTTGGCGTCGGTGGGGATTGCTGCTACTAGCGGGGAAAGGGCTGCATATTCGGCTACGTGTACGATGAGTGGATTGTCGGCTGGCCGTCCTTTTGCTTCGAAGATGCGTGCAACAGCATGCGAATCGAAAGCATGTGCGCCTAAACCGTACACGGTTTCGGTAGGAAAGGCGACAAGCTTGCCCGCACGCAGATACGTCGCAGCTACTTTGACATCATTGGTACGTAGCGTTTCCATGAGGCCTCAAACGAAAAAGCCGGACACACCACGTGGGTATGCCCGGCAGGAATGACCCGGTTGGGTTAGCTGCGGCCGTAGACCGGGATCAGCGCCCCG
>CAYYHN010000420.1:0-4773 GCA_964471245.1 uncultured Rhodothermaceae bacterium
GTAGTCGACCGCGCGTTTGCGTTCGCAATGGTAGCCGAAGCAGGCCCTTCCGTTATCCACGTAACTTGATGGTGGCTGGGGTTCGTGCTACCCGCCTGCGCGGTCAATCCTTGCAATTGAACGACCTCGCCCACGTCGACTATCCGATCCGCACCTGCGTTGACGGATAGCTTGCTTGACGCGCCTCCGCGCAAGTCGATGTCTTCCGGTAACGTTGTAAACGATTGGGAAGAAATTGGGCCACCCTCTCGGGATTCATTGTAAACGCGGACACCGACGTGGTACGTCGTGCCAGTACCGAGCCCCGCTAGCGCGTAGTGCTGTTGGATACCCGGTCCAAATACGGGCGGAGCCCCTTCAACAGGTGTCGCCGCCTCCCAATCGGCTTCGTCAAGGATTGGCTGCGGACTGTAACGTACAGCGTAGACCATGGCCGCCGGATCTGTCGATCGCTCGTTTTCGTCCTGTGTGGTTGCGGGCGATGTCCACGATACATCTGCCCAACTTCCACCTACGTCATCGATTTGAAATCCGCTTATAGCGGGTGCTGCACGTACGTGATCGGGGGTGGCGTTAGAGAAATATGTCTTGAGCACATAGCCTATTCCTGGGAGATCGAAGCGATCATTGTCCAACATGGCCTTGCCAGCGTTTATGCGCACATAAGGCATTGAATCTGACACGTCATCGGGGTTCTCAAATACGCTTACCAGCGCGGTCGCGACTACATCTTCACTCAACGGATTGCCATCCTTATCCGTTGGTGGCAGATGCTGACGCACGTAGAATACGAATCCCTCACCAGGAGCCAACGGACCGGTTTCTGAAATGGGAAGGCCTGCTTCATCGACCACTTCGAGTTGTGCATGGTACCAGTTTATGGATTCGCTGGCATAGGTCGAGGTGCGAAAATGACCTGATGGGGCTAGTTTGAAGCTCCGCGTCTTCGTTGGATGCGTATTCCAGATGATGAGTTCATGCTCTGAAGCCTCACCGAAGGCCGTACGCTCCGTGCTTTGCTGTGGGAAGCCTGCCAGAAAAGGGTTTTGATAGAACCACGTAAAGTTGTCAAAATAGACTTTACCAAGTGGTACTTGGTCGGACGCAGCCTGAAGCTGGTAGGCCAAACGTGTATGGTCGGGCCAAAGGAAACCACGATCCAAAAACGCATGATATCCAGCCTTGTGCACCTCGCTACGCTGGTGTTGGAAGTATTCACCTAAGACAATCTCTCGCCACGCGCCACCACCCTCAGCTTGGCTGCCGCCGAAATCTAAAACACCTTGGTAGTAATTGTGCATGTTGTCGGTTTCCATCGCATTCGAGTCCACACTTGAAGGCGTGCGCCGTTTAGCATGTCCCGACACATCGAAGTTCTGCCGCGCTGGATTGGGGTTGATCTCATCATATCCACGGATCCAGAAGCTGTGGCTGTTTGCGCGGCGTGCTTGCGAGATGTAGCCCTTCTCACCCCGCCGATGCACACTTAGCCAGTGCAAGTAGAGGTAGCGCCACGCATTACCTGTCCGAGGCCCGTGATAGGGACCACCATACTGATCAACTTCCAAGCATGTTGTGGAACCTTCTGGACCACATTGCGCGAGCGACATCGTATGAAAGTCGGAGGCGGTGGTACCATGTGGTAATCCGTTGAGTGCAAACCCGTAGCCATGCTCATCAGGGCTGTCGAACGTATACAGTGGATGGTTCTCAAAATCGGCGGATGTTTGGATGTTCGTACGTCCTTCGGGGCCGTCGGCGGTCCCCACCAAGGTATTCTGGGTGGGTTGGGTGACAACCTGAGCCAAAACTGCAGACGTACCAACAAATAGCATGGCCCATGCTACCAAAAAGCCGAGCAAGCGCATACGCATGTACTTCATGTTCCTCTTGCGATGTGTTTGGGTTGATCGAAGCTTCTTGCGACCTAGCAGCAGAATTGGGTGGCTGATAGAGGGGCGTGGCAGCAACAAGCACTCGATGTATCGCCTAATAAGAACGCCAGTTGTATAGGACACCACCTCGATTCCGCATGCTGGTGGATCTGGGCCCCCTTTCTGACCGATTTGTGACCCCTTGATTGATCTGGGGCCTTCTTACGTGCGGGGCTGTTTCACGCTCACGCCCTTTCATTGACATGCGACTTCATCAATCAACGGATCTTATTTTCTCAAGTATCGTTTATTGACCGAACGGTTCAAAATAGTTATTCCAAAGAACTCATGGCCCGACCGCGCGAATTCGATCTAGACACCGTACTGGATGCGGCAATGCATACATTCTGGGCGAAAGGCTACGCAGCTACGTCGATGGCTGACTTGATGGCCGCGATGGACCTGCACAAAGGCAGCATCTACAAGGCGTTTGGTGATAAGCATCAACTTTTCCTGGCCGCGTTGCAGCGCTATTTGGATCGGGCGTATGCCGAAACGCAGGCGATGTTGGACACAGGTGCACCGCATGATGCACTACGGGCTTGGCTGCTCCAAGAAGAACACCTCCGCAAAGCTCCTTCGCAGCAAATGGGTTGCTTTGCCGTGAATGCGGTGGTTGAGCGTGCTCCACATGATGCCATTGTACAAGAACGCATGGCAGCACATTTCTCACGCGTGCATGCTGCACTCATCGATACGATTCAACGCGGTCAAGCGGACGGTTCGATCCGGTTAGATCAATCACCCCAAGATATAGCGGCTTACCTGACCACGGTGTCGTCTGGATTGATGACCGTGTCAAGAGCCGCCCCTGATGATATCACACGGCAACGCATCGTCGATGTAGCCATTCAGGCCATCTCCTAGCGCCTTTCGTCCTCAAGTCAGTCTCTGAAATTATTTTTCACCCGTTTGGAACCAATTGGTCAACAATCCATTTGACCACACAATTTTAGACCAGTTAGTCAACAACGACATACAACTTAAATCGATCACAACCATGAAACTCCAAGGGAAAACAGCACTCATCACAGGCGGCAACAGCGGCATTGGTTACGCAACCGCCGAAGCGTTCATCAACGAAGGTGCACGTGTTATCATCGTTGGTCGCCGCGCCGAAGCGGTGGCTGAAGCTGCCGAGCGCCTCGGTGACCAAGCTATTGGCTTAACCGCAGACGTCGCCAAAGTTGCTGACCTCGATGCACTCTTCACCCGCGTATCAGAAGAGGTAGGCACCATTGACACACTTGTAGTCAATGCAGGTGTGGCCCCGGCCAATAGCATCGAAACCATCGACGAAGCCTTCTTCGACCACGTCTTTGGTGTTAACGTCAAAGGGGCATACTTCACGGTACAAAAAGCCCTGCCTCACCTCAACGATGGTGGCTCCATCGTCTTAGTCACGAGCGCAGGCAACGTCAAAGGCATGCCGCCGCTCGACCTGTACGTTGCGACCAAAGCCGCTGTCCGTTCGCTCACCCGTTCGCTAGCCGCAGCGCTAGTCCCGCGTGGTATCCGCGTTAACGCCATAAGCCCCGGCCCCATTCAAACCCCAATCTTTGGCAAGATGGGGCTGCCCCAACAAGCCGTCGAGGAATTCGGCGCACAAGTCACGCAGATGGTGCCCCTCGGTCGCGCCGGAGAAGGCCACGAAATCGCCCAGCCTATCGTCTTCCTCGCCTCAGACGACGCCTCCTACATCGTTGGTGCTGAACTCGTCGCAGATGGCGGCATGACGCAGTTGTAGTTTGGGTAGGATGGGAAGTAAGGGGAGTTGAAGAGGACAGGAGCAATAGCCTCGACTTCAATTCGATGAAGCGGGGCACTTCATGCTCACTTTTCGGAACTCTAACGACCTTACTCTAAACACCATCATGCAAAAAAAACGCCCCGCCACCTTAATGGTAGCGGGGCGTTTCGGGTTTACAACCCAACAGCTAACAGCGAAAAGCCAAAAGCCTCCTTAGAACGTATACCGGAAGCCCAACTGCATCGTCCAGCGCGAGCTGTAGGTGCCCGAGTCTTTGATGCGGCTGTTGAAGAACTCGTCCTCGGTCGGCGTGCGGTCTGGGTTGAAGCGAAGGCTGTACTGCGGCGTAAAGTCGCCATTGTCGGGGTCAGCGAAGCCGTTGAAGCGGACGATCTCGAAGCCACCGTTGCTGCTGCTCGTGAACTTGTCGTAGCGCGTACCCCAGTTCTTGTTAAGCATGTTGGTGAAGTTGAAGATGTCCAGCGTCAGCTCCAGCTTCTGCTGACGACCCGCGACATTGGCGAACAACTCCTGACGGAAGCTGAGGTCGATGATGTGCTCGAACGGCAGGCGGCTGCCATTGCGCTCCGCAAACTGCCCCCGGCGGTCGCTCAAGTAGTCGCTGCTGTCAATGAAGCGATTGAGAGCAGCAGCATCTTCTGCCGAGAGACCCGCCATCTGGTTGGCATCACGTGGCACGAAGAAGAGCGCAAAGTCTCGGTAGCCCGGTGCGCCGATCAGGTCATCCGAGTTGTCGATGGTGTAGTTGAATGGACGGCCGCTTTCCCCCGTGTAGAACAGGCTCAGCGTGGTACCAAGGTTGTTCAGGAATTCCTTGCGGAAGGTGGCTGAAAGTAAGATGCGGTTGCCAATCGAGAAGTCCGAACGTGTGAGGCGCAAGTCGTTGGGCAGGTACTCACCCACTTCCATCGACCGCCAGAGCGTGTTCACCTGCGACGACGTACCATCATTCACTGCAAAGGCGTCGCCGTAGGTGTACGAGGCATTCACATCCACATAGCTGTTTGCACCGAGCGCTTCGTCGAACCGCTTCATCAGCGAGGCCGTGATGTCGTAGGTGTAACCTTG
>CAYYHN010000421.1:0-4769 GCA_964471245.1 uncultured Rhodothermaceae bacterium
GCCGAGTTGTTAGCCGACGCGGACGGACCACACGTCCCACATCGATTGTTTCTGCACCCACGTGAAGCGCCGTGGCTTGGCACCTCGGGTAATTGGCGAGCCATGCTAGATTTTGCTGAGTCATTCAACTGGCAGGTCGTCGCCAAACCTAACGACGGCACGGGCGGCCTCCATGTCTACCGCACCACAGACGTGCGCTCCCTCGAAGCTGCCGTGCACTTGCTCTTCAGCAACGACCGCTCGCTGGCACTCTCCCCTTTTCTGCCGCTCGACGCCGAATACCGCGTCATCTTGCTTGATGGCGAGCCGCTGCTGATCTACGAGAAGCGCCGCACAGAAATCCTAGGCGACGGGGTCCACACCATCGCCCAACTCTACACAACGGCCACGGGCTTGCCCCTCAACGAAGAGGACTTGCCTGCGAACAAACAAGCCAGCACCGTGCTCAGCGTCGGTGAATGCCTTGTCCCGCAATGGCGGCACAACCTAGGCCTTGGGGCTGTTCCGTACATCCTTGAAGACACAAGCCTAACCGCTACGCTCGCCACAAAAGCGCGCCAAGCAGCGCAAGTGCTTGGCGTTCGCTTTGCTTCCGTCGACATCGTTCGGCACGAAGAGCAGTTGCTTGTGCTCGAAGTCAACAGCGGTGTGATGCTGGAAGCATTGGTCAAGCGTCATCCTGATGGTGAAGCACACGCATGCCGTATTTACGGAACCGCCTTAGACGCGCTGTTCGAGTAGGTTTATTCTCAAAGCAACGAGACGAACGCTGCGTCCTCAGCAGCGACGAAGCCGTTAGCTGTCAGTTCGCCTAAACGGACTTCTTCAATCGTCCCGACCCGATCGGCATCAAACGGACGCTCGACTTTGACGTAATTATCCGTAAACCCAACCATGACACCCGATTTAGCCGAGCCTTCCCAGAGCACTGGGCGCACATCGCCGCGATGGGCTTCGTAGAATGCACGCTGTTTCTTTTCAGAGAGGATGCGCAGCATGCGGTTCCGCCGCGAGCGTTCATGTTTAGGCACAGGGGTTCCGCCCATCCGGTCGAGTTGGTCAACGGCGACGGTGTTGGGACGCTCGGAGTAAGTGAAGACGTGGAGATACGAAACGGGCAGTTCATGGATGAACGCGTACGTATTCTCGAACCACTCATTCGTCTCTGCCGGAAAGCCAACGATCACGTCTACACCGATACATGCGTCTGGCATCAGCGTTTTGATGGTCGCGACGCGATCGGCGTAGCGTTCGCGGCGGTAGCGGCGGCGCATCTTGCCGAGGACTTCGTTATCACCGCTCTGCAGCGGCAAGTGGAAATGCGGCTGGAAACGTCGGGAATCTGCAACGAAGCGAATGATCTCGTTGGTGAGCAAGTTGGGCTCGATGGACGAGATTCGATAGCGCGCCACACCCTCAACCCGGTCGAGTTGGGCCAAGAGGTCGAGCAGCGAAGCCCCATTGTCTTGGCCGTACAGCCCGATGTTGACACCGCTGAGCACGATCTCTTTGAAACCACGCGCTACGATATCGTGTGCTTGAGCGACGGTTGCCTCAATGGATTGCGAGCGGCTTTTGCCACGTGCCAGCGGAATGGTGCAGAACGCGCAGGAATAATCGCATCCGTCTTGCACCTTCAGGAACGCCCGCGTCCGCTCGCCAGCGGAGTAGGCTGGGCCGAAATGAGTCGCTTCATCGATGCACGACACGGCGACTTGCGTCTGCTCCTGCTTGCTGAACTGTTCAATCAGCGAAAACAATTGAAACTTCTCCTGCGCACCCAGCACGGCGTCGACGCCCGGTATGCCTGCAATCTCGCCGGGCTGCAACTGCGCGTAGCATCCCGTGACGATGACAAAGGTATCAGGATTAGCCCGCAGCGCACGACGGATGATCTGACGGCACTTCCGGTCGGCTTCCTCGGTGACGGTGCAGGTGTTGACAACCGTCACGTCGGCAGCTTCGCCGAAGGGCACCACCTCGTAGTCGTGGCCACGGAAATCACGGGCCAGCGTACCAGTCTCGGCGTGATTGAGCTTGCAGCCCAACGTGTAAAAAGAAACGCTGGCCATAGACGCAGCAGACAGTTCATTGCAGGGACGGCGACAAAGACAATCGATACGAACGTGAGGCTATCTCACTGGTTTCCGCTTGGTGGCTTCCCAATCCTTGTGAATTACCATAATTTAAACGCTCTTCGCCAGAAACCTCGGCAACCCACGCTGGATTGATGCCGTTGCAGTTGCATTTTCCCACCAACAGCTACGACCTGTGTTTGCACACGTAGGATACAGCCAATTTTTTGGCACATCTGCGCAGGAGGCCCTGTCTTAATGGCTTCGCTTTCCTTAGCACACGGGCATCGCCCCCGGACGCGCCGCCGCGTACGCGAACGCTTCAAAGCCTATCGCGACCAGCGCCGACAAGAACTTCCCGGCGAGCCCTTCCCACCTCGCGCCGCTGTGCCATCGTTCCTGACGCTGATGAACCTGCTCTGTGGGTTCCTCGCCATCACGCAGGTCTACGAAGGCGACTTTATCCAAGCCTGCTGGCTCATCGTCATTGCTGGTTTCTTCGACATGATCGACGGAATGATGGCGCGCCTCACCAACGGCACCAGCAGCTTCGGTGTGGAACTCGATTCGCTCAGCGATATCGTCTCGTTCGGCGTGGCTCCTGCGTTTCTGGTCTACGCATTCAGCCTCAAAGACTACGGCAATACAGGCCTCATCATCTCATCGCTCCCCGCCGTGTGTGGCGCAATCCGGCTGGCGCGCTTCAACATCACCTTCGATGGCGAAAAAAAGCCCTACTTCCTTGGACTTCCCATTCCTATGCAAGCCGTCGCCATCGTAGCTGTCGTGCTCAACTTCGACGATGTGAGCCTGCTCTACAGCTTCCGCGTTCAGCAAATCCCGATGCTGATGCTGATCGTCGTCATGCTCTCCGCTTTTATGGTGACCAACATCCGCTTTGATGCGGCACCGAAGCCGTCTGCACACTATATCAAGGCACATCCGTTTCGGGCAAGCCTCTACCTTGTCGGCCTCATCGTCATCATCATATTTCAGCAGTACGGCCTGCTCCTCACCCTGACAGTTTACCTGTTTCACGGCATGCTGCAAACGCTGTATGTCACCTATCAGAAAGTGCGTGCCTTGCCACCACCTGAGTAGCCTATAACCGCCCTCACGAAATCTGGTTGAACCTGCCGGGTCGCCGCTCTTCCGTCGTATCTTCCCAGACCTATTCGATCGCCTTCCCGATCACCCTTCCAACAGCCAACGACCATGTTCAAAGCCGCCATCCGCATTACGCTCCGCCCTTCCATCCTCGACCCTCAAGGCAAAGCGACGGAGCATGCCCTCGAAAGCCTTGGCTTTACGGGTGTTGCCTCGGTGCGCATGGGCAAATACGTGGAGATGATGATCGAAGCCGATGACCAAGCCGCCGCCGAAACCATTGCTGACGAAGCTTGCGCAAAGCTGCTGGCAAACCCGGTCATGGAAGACTACACGGTCACCGTCGAAGCTGTGACACCGGCTGCTGCCTAGCCCACGCCTACTTCGTTCTTTTCCTTCACGTTGGCGCTTCGTCCTGCGATGTTTGCACCTGACTTGATTGCTGCTGCTGACGCCCCCGGCACGGACGCCGATGTCGCAGACGCCCCATCAACCACCATTAAGCTGCCGTGGCGCGTCATCCTTTTCAATGATGACATCCACTCGTTCGACGAGGTCATCTTGCAGCTTATGAAAGCCACGCGTTGCTCCAGTTCCGAAGCCGAAACCATTGCATGGCGCGCCCACATGGAAGGCAAAGCCAGAGCCTACGAAGGCACATTCGAAGAGTGCTTCCGCGTGAACGGCATCCTCCGCGAGATCCAACTCGTCACCGAGATCGAAGGATAACTTCTAGGTGTGGGAGTTTGGGCGGATGGGTGTTTGGGGGTGAATTCGGCCGTTCGGCCTCATTGAAACGAAGAAACAAGGAGTCAACGAGACGAGGAATGCTGCTCGGGGCGGGCAGATAGGTTTTTGGGAGACAAGGAAACGAAGAATCTAAGAGACAAGGACCACTAGACTTTACCCACACCGCAGGCATCGTCACTGCTCATCCTCGCTAGATCAACACAAGCTCGCATCACGCCCACCCCACACTCCCAAACTTCTCGTACTCCCCAAACCATCCACACTCCCACACTTCCCGTACTCCCCAATCCACCCACACTCCCAAGCCTAATCCCCTTGCTGTGCGGCGCGGCGTTCGCGCATGAGGCGGTAGAAGGCTTGGGCGTTGCGGTTGTGCTCGGCGAGGGTGCGGCTGAAGATGTGGGTGCCGTCGCCGCGCGCCACGAAGAAGTAGTAGCGATGCGCTTCGGGCTGGGCCACGGCTTCGATGGACGTCCGCGAAGGGTTCGTCACGGGACCCGGCGGCAGACCACGGAAGTTGTACGTGTTGTACGGGTGCTCAATTTTGTAGTCACGGAAGAACAAGCGGCGTTTGGCACCCTCGCTTTCGAGAATTGCATATTGCACGGTCGGGTCGGCTTGCAAGGGCCAGCCATCGCGAAGGCGGTTGAGGTAGACGCCAGCGACGCGGTCCTTTTCCTCGACATGATTCGTTTCCCACTCGACAATAGAAGCGACCCGTAGGACTTCATCCGCATTGAGGTTGTGCCGTGCAGCTCCGGCTTGCATCTCGGCATCGAAGAGGGCGTCGAAACCTTGCTTGACCTTGCGCACAACTTCGCGCTCGTCGGTGAGCCA
>CAYYHN010000422.1:0-4752 GCA_964471245.1 uncultured Rhodothermaceae bacterium
AAGAAGGCATTGCTAACAAGGAGCGCGGCATCGTCTTCACAGCCGCCCCCCCCAAATGGCTGATCAATCTTGGCACCAGCATGGGCTTCGACATCCGCGCGGCCCACAAACGTGGCGACGTCCAGATCCTGCAAATGCCAGAAGCACCTGTAGGTACGGTAGAACATATCAACCATGCGTGGCAAGACCTTATCCGCCTGATTGAGTCACAAAAGGCCGATAGGATTCTGCTTGCGCTGGACCCCTTCGAGCATGCATTACGAACGCAGCAAGCCCGCACGTACCTCGAGAACCTTTCTCTAAGCTGCCATCTGATCAATTGTGCAACGCTGATGCTCTTCGAGACATCTGATGCAATACTCGAACGGCGCCATCATACACGGATCACCGGCATTATACATGCCACCAAGACCGCAACCAAGGAGGATACACCAACGCTGACGCTACGCTCAGCGGAAGCCCACATGATCCGTCATGCCGTCGGCGTATGCCCACTGCGAGCAGATTAGCATCACGTTGATCAATGCTACCAGGGCAGCTTTACTCTTGGTAGACTTTAGCAGGGTCGAAGATGGGGTCCATCGTGACGTAGAGTCCATCGTTGGTGAGGACGCGGTAGAAACATGAACGTCGTCCTGTATGGCAAGCAGCACCGCCGTGTTGCCGCACCTTAAAGAGCAGGGCATCGCCGTCGCAGTCCACACGAACGCTCTGCATGGTTTGCGTCCGACCGCTCGTCTCGCCTTTCACCCATACCTTCTGCCGCGAACGACTCCAGTAGGTCATCACGCCTGTCTCTAGGGTCTGGCGCAACGTCGCTGCATTCATCCAAGCCACCATGAGTACCTCGTTGGTATCCGTATCTTGGGCGATAGCTGATACGAGGCCATCGGGGTTGAACTGTACCACCTCGAACAAGGCATCAATGTTCATACAATGGGGACTTTTTTCCCTCGAAACATTGCATAAGGTGAGCAAAAGAGGGGCTGAGGGTGAAAGAGGCTAGAAGGTACGCTCTTTGCACTGATTCGCGCAACGCCTACCGCTGCCGGATTGATATGAAGTACCGCATGCCGCTGTTGCTCACCACACTCCTTGTACTAACGGGCTCGTCCTCACTTGCCAATGACGAGGTTACGCATCGCTACGAAGCGCTCAAACCCTTGGAGCGCGACGAAGTCCTCTGGCTGGCACGTTGCATCTATTCAGAAAGCGACCGAGCGCATGAGCAGCGGCTTGTGGCTTGGGTCGTACGTAACCGCGTAGAAACCGAATATCGAGGAAACACCTACCGCGAAGTGGTTCTTGAACCCAAGCAATTCAGCGCCTTCAACACGCCCACACCACGCCGTGAACGCATCCTCAAACTCGATATAGCATCGAAGAGTGCCACATGGCGCCGTGCCCTTGGCATCGCCCTAGATGTCTTCGAAGCACCCGCTGTGACGCGCCCTTTTAGCATTCAGACACGCCACTTCTATAGTCCGATCTCTATGGTTGGGCGTAGTGAACCCGCCTGGGCAGAAAACGCTACGCCGCTCGACAACACTGCCCTAGAGGTTGATCCACAGCGGTTTCTGTTCTTTGAGGACATCGACGAATTGAAGGATCCGTATATCGTAGAGCAGACCCCCGAGCTACAGGAACGGCCTTCTACCGAGGCACGCATCGCCGAGAAACAAGACCGTGTGCGCGAGCGGCAGACACGGCTGCGTAGTCGATTGCGGTTCTCAGGCAAGATCCAGCGCCCTTCACGCCCAATACCTCGCTCATCACAACATCCGTAGCATATAGCCACCAGCTATGCGGTGACGCCTGCGACATGCAACACGAACATGAGCACAAACATGGCAATGATGGCCCCTAAAAAGGCGAGGTAAGAGGCAAACATGGCCAAGAGCGATAAACCTGCGGTCTGGATGCCGCCCCCATAAAAGCCGCGTGCCGCAAAAGCACCGTAAACGAGAAACGTTGACACAGCCAAGATCGAGTGGCCCATCGGATCTATGCGAATCGTGATGACACCAACAAGGCCAAAGAGTAGGATAATGTGCCCCACCGTGTAGATCGCGAAGACGAGGGTCTCGGCGAGGTTATAATCCGGCGAATGCCCACGGAAGAAAAAACGCATTAACAGGGCATATGGCACACACATGAACAACAGTGCCATGTAGGTATAGGCTTGGCGAATGAGGTTGATGTAGATCTCGGCAAACACGCCTGCGGGGTCATCGCCAAGGTATTGCCCAAGTGTTTCGAGGGTCGCCGGATCCTGTGCCAATTGCCCTTGCATCATCTCACGCAGGACATCGCTGCTTAGCGCGAGCATGATCAGTTGCAAGGTAGCCGCTAATAGAAAATACCCAAGCGGACTCATGTAGCGCACCCGCTGCCCTGCCACATAGTCGCGCGCCACCTGACCGGGGCGACGCCAGAGTTCCACGAAGGTATGCAGCAGGCCTGCATTCAGATTGAGGTGGCGGGTGGGTAATTCGGCTGCGAGTTGACGCAGCGTTAGGCGCTCAGTTCGGTGGCGCTGTCCGCACTGGTTACAGAACGGGCCCGTGAGCGGCACTGCACAGTTACCACACAGCACAGATGTTTGTGCCACCTGCGAAGCCTGAGGACGGTCGGCGGGCGCGAGGTCGGGTACGGCCATGAGCGCAGCAATGGAAGCCAAGAAAATGGTGGAACGGGCCGTCGAACGGCAGGCCACACCGTACGGTTCCGACAAGCTAGCCTTGCTACTCTGGTGGCAAGATCTCAGGAATGACGCGACTCATAAAGAACAGCACGGCTGCGCTCCCGTCGTCAGCAGTCCCGAGCGCTACAAAGTCAGGGTCGCCATCGCCGTTATAGTCGCCTGCAGTCAGATCGCCAAAGGTGAGTCCACCAAGGTCAAACTCCTTCACAAACGTGCCGTTTTCATTGCGGTAGATCCATGCGCCGGGTTCACCTAAGGCAGCATCACCGCCGACTAAGAAGAAATCGATATCGCCATCAAGATCGTAATCTGCCCATGCTGCACTGCCATACAAAGCGCCTTCTAGATCTTGTTGTGTATCCGTAAACTGGCCGGCGCCGTTGTTCTGCAAGATACGCGTCGTGCCACGGAGCAAGCCCGGCGCGAGTTGACCTCCTGTAAGCAACACATCTTGGTCGCCGTCACCGTCATAATCCTGCCATGCAAAGTCACCGAAGGCTAGGTCCGGTAGCGCTGCCGGGCGCTCGACGAATATACTCCCTTGGTTCTCGAACAGATACGTACGGAATTGTCCATTGCCCGTGTCTCCCATCGTCGTCGCATCAAGATCGCCATCGCCATCTACATCGACCCACGCTGCTGCGCTGAAGGCAACCCCCGGAAGGTTGAGCCCCGCCTCTACGAACGTGCCGCCGTCGTTGCGATAAACTTCGGTAATCGGGTCATACGGTGCGCCAATGGTCGAGGCCCCAGTCACGAGCAGGTCGAGGTCGCTATCGCCATCGTAGTCGCCCCATGTTACGGTTCCATTGTAAACGCCCGTCAGCGTGGCTGCTTCGATAAAGACCCCACCATCATTGCGATAAATCTCGGTCACAAGCACGCTATCGACCGTCGAGACACTAGTTTCTTCGAGTGCGAGGCCACTCAAAGCTAGATCAAGGTCACCGTCACTGTCGTAGTCGCCCCATGCGAGATCGCTTTGCCAAACTTGGTTAAGGATGCTCACCTTCTCACGAAAAACCTTTAAGAAGTGTATGGACCTCGGTATTTCACCGATGATGAAGAGGGAATCTTCGGCTGCATAAAGGCGCGTGATGGGTCGATCACCAAGGAGTCCCGAGAGAATCAGGTCGAGATCACCATCACCGTCATAATCGCCCATCTCAATGTCGCCAAACCTCACTTGAGGCAGTGGGTAATCGAACAGCAGCGGCTGTGGCGCCGTGGTCATTACTGTCTCGCCGACGCGGAATGTGCCACGCGCACTAGCACTCTGACGCACTTGATAGCGGTCGCTGGCTTCGACATTCCAAACGTAACCTCTTCCCGGCGCTAAGATCGAGGTATTGATCGTCACTTCTGTCTCGGTAATCTCGGGAAAAGAAGCTTCCAACCCCGGACCACGAATGTAGAACGTATAACCTAGCGAGTCAGCTTCAGGATCAGATGACGACTCCCACCGAAAAGTGACGCTAGCAGCATCTTCAGAAATCTCAGCGTTATCGAGAGGAGCCTGCAAGGCAAATGATGTTGGCGGTGCATCCGGTCCAATGCCTTCGATGATGTCGATCACCTGTGGCGTCCCTAGCGGTGGCAGCGCCACATCGTTGTAGGACTCAACACTGCCATTTGGCCAACGGATGGTAAGGGTAGCAATAGTCTCGACATCGCTAGTGCCAACGTGTACGGTCATCGCCTGATGCTGCGAAACCCCTCCTTCAGCTGTGGGCACGTCACGCACTTGCCGTGGCAGACCCGGCCCCTCAACGACGACGCGCGCACCAAGGGCAAGCTTGCTGGAAAGCTGCCCGACCGGACGAATCGCCACACCACGACGCGTGCCCCCATCGTTGAGCAAGAGCCACTGGCGGTTCTCATTGGCGAGGTAAAGATCCATCCAACCGTCGGCATCGAAGTCGGCGACCGTCAAGGCGGCCTGGGTGGGATTGAACCCATTACCCAAGGCTGCAAACGCTGTCGGCGCAATATCGGTGAACGAGCCATCGCCGTTGTTGCGATACAGGCGCGGCGCGCGGCCACGGTTG
>CAYYHN010000423.1:0-4733 GCA_964471245.1 uncultured Rhodothermaceae bacterium
GCCACCGAAGACCGAGCTACCCGTAGCTGCAAAGGTCGCCAGCGAGCGGAGGTTACCAATCTCTTGGCTACCCGTCACACCCCAACCAACACGAAGCTTCAGGTCGTTGATGATGTCGACGCCGCTCATGAACGACTCATCTGAGAGACGCCAGCCCAACGTAACAGCAGGGAAGACGCCCCACTTGTTGTCCGCACCGAAGCGCGACGAACCGTCGCGGCGCAGCGAAGCGGAGAAGATGTAGCGGCCGTTGTAGTCGTAGTTGACGCGACTGAAGAACGAGACCAAGCGGTTTTTCTGCTTGAAGGACGACACAAGGTACGTGTTCGTGGCACCTGCGCCTAAGCTGTTGAAGCTAAACACGTCCGAGACGAAGTCCTGCGCAGAGGCGCGGAAGCCTTCCGTTACGAACTCTTGGAACGAGTAACCACCGAGCACGCTTACGTTGTGCACATCGCTAAAGACCGTGTTGTAGTTCCCCGTCAGTTCGAGGAGGCGCGAACTGGCTTCGGCGTTCCCCTGGAAGGCTTCACCGCCAACCGAGGCGCGAAGCGGGCTTGCTGCCGGGATAAAGCCACGGCGGCTAACCTGCTGGCGGTCGAGACCAACGTTCACCGAAGCCGTCAAGCCCGTGATGATGTCGTAGTCTGCCTTAAAGCTACCCAACACACGGGTCGTCTTCGTTTGGTCTTGAATCTGCTCCGTCATGGCGACTGGGTTACGCACACTCTGCGCACCTGCACCAATTTCGAAGAACGAACCGTCGGCGTTGGTCACCGGCAGCGTCGGATTGAACTTAAGCACGTTGGTCAAGAGACCACCGGTGAAGCCACCCGTCTGCTGGAACGGCGCACGGTCGTCGATGAAGAACGAACCCGTCAGGCGCGAGTCGATGCGGAGCTTGCCATCAAAAGCTTGATGGTTCACGTTGATGCGGCTCGATACACGCTCAAGGCCTGAGTTGTTGATGATGCCCTCTTGATTGAGGTAGCTCACCGAAGCACGGTACTGCGTAGCTGCCGTACCGCCGCTCATCGCGAGGTTGTGGCTCTGCGAAACGGCGTCGCGCGTGACAGCGTCCTGCCAGTTCGTGCTGGCATTGCCCAAGTTATCCGTCGAAAGACCCAGCGAGTTCACAAAGCTGCGGTACTCATCAGCCGAGAGCAGGTCCAGTTCGTTGGTGAAGCTGGAGGACGACACATAGCCGTCGTAATCCACATTGACTTGTCCTTCGCGACCACGCTTCGTCGTGATCAGGATGACGCCGTTAGCACCGCGGCTCCCGTAGATAGCAGCAGCAGAGGCATCTTTCAGGATGTCAATCGACTCGATGTCGCTTGGATTGAGGAAGACCAGCGGGTTTTTGTCACCAGAGTCCGACTCGAAGCCACCTTGCGGCTGGATGCTGCTGTTGTCAATCGGCACACCGTCGATGACGTAGAGCGGGTCGTTCGAGGCACTGATCGACGTACCCCCACGGATACGGACCGTCACAGGTGCACCAGGCTCACCACCGTTCTGGATGATGTTCACGCCAGCCACACGGCCTTGGATCAATTGTTCAGGCGAACTCACGAGGCCGACGTTGGCCTCATCAGCAGTAACGCGCTCAGCCGAGCCCGTTACGTTGGCACGGCGCTGGGTACCGTACCCGACGACGACCACTTCTTCGAGCAGCACTTCGTCGACACCCATCGCCACGTCAATCGTGCTCTGGCTGCCGACCGTGATTTGCTGATCGAGGTAGCCGACAAAGGAGAAAATGAGGATATCGCCTTGGGCAGCGCGAATGGTATAGGTACCATCGATGCCGGTAGCGGTCCCCGTAAGCGTGCCTTGGATCGAAATGTTGACGCCAGGCAGCGGGAAACCGCTTTCCGCGTCGGTCACGGTCCCCGTAATATCGCGCGCCTGTCCGAAGGCAAGCGTTACGGAGGCCAGCATGACCACACAAAGTGTTAGCAGTTTTCTAGCCATATCAAGGTTGGTTGTTTGGGTTAGGTGGGAGGTCACACAGG
The DNA here is from genome assembly GCA_964471245.1 of uncultured Rhodothermaceae bacterium. Taxonomy (GTDB): domain Bacteria; phylum Bacteroidota; class Rhodothermia; order Rhodothermales; family CAYYHN01; genus CAYYHN01. The sequence continues at coordinate 2,019 of CAYYHN010000423.1, forward strand.
GTGGCAGGTTGTCTGTGTGAAGGGGGCAATTAGGTTGCGTTTCCGAATCGAGCGCAGGCCTGTAGGATCATCAACGGTTCCTGAGTCGCATGGCTCTGCTCATAAGGTGGTAGGCAGAGCCTCCGAAACTTCCGGATCAATGTAGTCCCTCTGTCAGGAAATCATGACATGACCTTCCTTTAAAAGCGCTTACATTTGGCCGAGATTCGCTCAGACCCGTAAAGGCGAGCGGCTCCTTCGGGAGCAACCTTGTTCTCGCACTTGGAAAACAACGCAATCAAAAACCGAATGTCAACGTAAATCGGAAAAAATGTAAACGTTTACTTTACTGAAAGATAACCATGAATCGGTCTCTTTTTCTACTGGAAGGGCTTCCAGTCCTATGAATGCCCGTTTACTTTTTATAAACATCTGGAAACTCGGCTCCTACTTCAAAGCGTATATGTTGGCTGCATCAAGACATTTATCCTGTCCAAACTACCCTTCACGGCACTTATGGCAGGCCACAGTAAATGGTCCAAAATTAAACGGCAGAAGGCCGTAACCGACGCCCGACGCTCCAAAGCATGGGCACGCATCTCGCGCGACATCACCGTGGCCGCCCGGCTCGGCGGCGGCGACCCAGATATGAATCCGCGCCTTGCCCTCGCCGTCGAGAAGGCCAAGGGTGAAAACATGCCCAAGGACAACATCGAGCGGGCCATCAAGAAAGGCACGGGCGAATTACAAGCCGATGACTACGTCGAGATAAGCTACGAAGGCTATGCACCGCACGGCGTGGCCGTCTTCATCGAAGCGTTGACGGACAACACCAACCGCACGGTGGCCGACGTGCGTAGCTATTTCAACAAGACGGGCGGAAGCCTTGGCACCACGGGTTCGGTAGGCTACCTCTTCGACCGAAAAGGTATCTTTGAACTCCCAGCCGAGAATCTCGACGAGATGGAGTTGTTTGAACTCGTCGTCGATGCTGGAGCCGAAGACCTTCGGCGAGAAGATGACATATTCGTCATTACCACAGCGGTCGAAGATTTCGGCGCGGTGCAGGCTGCGCTTGCCGAAGCCAACCTCACACCCGACGAAGCGGGACTGCAGCGCATCCCGACGACGACCGTCAGCCTTGATACGGAGCAAGCAAAGCTCGTAATGAAACTCATCGACTTGCTGGAAGAGCACCAAGACATCCAAGACGTCTACACCACACTCGACCTCGACGACGAGACACTGGCTGCGCTGGCTTAAGCTAAGCGCAGCACTCTACCTCCTATATGGGCACCGCGCATGATTGTTTTGGGGATCGATCCGGGCTCGCAGCACACCGGCTACGGCGTCGTAGAAGTCGATGGTCGCACTGAGCGCGTGGTCGAATTCGGTGTGCTCCACCTCGATGTAAGTAAGAGTCATCAGTGGCGACTCAAGCATATCTACGAGCGGGTGACGGAAGTTATTGCGCGATGCCTCCCCGACGAGTGTGCGGTTGAGATGCCTGTGTATGGACGCAACCCGCAATCAATGCTCAAGCTCGGGCGGGCGCAAGCGGCTGCGATGCTTGCCGCCTTGAACCGCGACTTACCCGTACAAGAATACACGCCCACCGAAGTCAAACAAGCCATTACGGGCAAAGGCAATGCAAGCAAGCAGCAAGTAAGCTATATGATTTGCGCGATGCTAAACATTGCACCGGAAAGCATTGAACGCGGTATGGATGCCTCCGATGCACTTGCAGTGGCGTTGTGCCATGCACACCGTGGCAAAGATCGGCAGCAATCCCATCACAAAGACTGGGCATCGTTCCTCAAAGCCAACCCCGGTCGTATTCGTAGCTAGCGGTGGCCCTCTGGTGTAAACCCACGCTCTTCATCGCGGAGCCGTACCACCTCGGCCACTTCGTCTCGGTCGATGATACCTTTGCTGAGCTTGTGGATCAGGGTTGAGATTTGGCGATCCTTGTGAGGCGCTTGATTCCACTCCGGATGTGCCTGTTCGATGATGCTAATGAGAATGCGCAGATACGGATAGCGCTCGGCTGGTGTCGCCATCTGCGCAACGGAATCGGCAAACAACTCGGCGTTTCGCCCGACCTGCCGGTCGACGACTTTGGTTTGATAGGTCATGATCGTAGATGGTGGGGCGTAGCGGGATAGAACGCTACTGTGCGACGTGCCTTTGCTCTTGGCGGACAGAGCGGATGCCTAGCAAAGGTTGTGGCGGGTTTGGGAAGCGAAGAGCCAGATTATACCTAAATAGTTGTTCATGCACCAGTAATATCCGTTAAATAAAAAGTCGTACAGCTTATTTTGACTTCACGAAAACGTCTAAAACAGGTGCATGAACGCTCTAGAATGCCTAAGAACCTCGTTGAGTAGCCTGCGTTGAAGAAGCCGATCAAATTGTGAAGCAGCCCTTTCGTGTTGGTGAAAAACCCTGCCAGTCCATATCGCCTCGAACTCCTACAGAAGATCCCCGTCTTCCATCGGCGTGCCCGTGTCAAGAAACCGCTTGAAGCGGGCGAGTTGGTGTACTATGGCCCGATGCCGCTCTACTACGGTATCGGTGAGGTGAAACGTGTCGTTGGACCATACGTGGCGGTCAACTTTCGCGGCACCGGACAGTTTGGCGTCCACGAAGATGTGCTGGAGCAACATTATTTGATCCCCACCAAACACGACGCTACCGCTCCTCTGACCCACCTTGCTATGCCCTCACGTGCCCTGC